>JANNQE010001087.1:0-4392 GCA_031441625.1 Planctomycetia bacterium | reverse complement strand
CACCTTGTTGAGCAACTTCTCGGCGTCGGTCGGCTTACCGTCGAGTTCGAACGCGCGGGCGGCTTCCAGCAGGGCGGCGAACGTCAGGTCCGGGTAGTCGTAGGTGTACGGCACCAGCAGGAACGAACTGACCGCGTCGGCGTACTTCTTCTGCGCCAACCGGCACTGACCGATTTGCAGTTGCGCCTTCGCCGCCACTTCCGTTTGCGTGGACGCGATGACCGCCTCGAACGCCTTCACCGCCTCGTCGTGCTGACCCTTCGCCTGTTGGATCAGCCCCAGCCCGTACCGCACCTCGGCGGCGAACGGGTTGCCCTGACCGTAGCGGGCCAGATGCGCCTCGAAGCTGGCCTTCGCGTCGTCCGGTTTGTTCGCGGCCAGTTGGGCGTGCCCCAGCCGCAGCACCGCCCGGTCGCTGATGCCGCCGACGTTGTGCCACTCCCCCTTGTCGCGGAACGGCAGCAGGCGCTCGACCGCCTTCGCGTGCTCGCCGGCGGCGGCGTAGCTCTCGCCCGCACGGTAGCTGGCCTGCACCCGGTGGGGCGACTTCTCGTTCGCCGTCACTGTGTCGAACTGCTTGGCGGCGTCGGGGTACTGCTTGGTGGCGAACAGGCTGCCGCCCAGCCGCAGGCGGATGCGCTCGGTGGTGTCGGGAGGCACCGGGCGGTCGGCCGGCTCCTTGTCGAGCGCGTCCTTCAGCAGTTTGACCACTTCGGCGTTGGCGTCCCGCTCGGCCAACAGTTCCGCCCACTCCAGCCGGGCGTCCACTGACAACGCGGTGTCAGCGAATTCGTCGGTCAGCTTCTTGTAGGCGTCGAACGCCCGCGTCTCGCACCGGGTGAGCGGCACCTTCGCGCGGGCGACGACGACCGCTGGCGAGTTCGGCGGCAGCTTCGCCTGGGCGTCCTTCTTGACCTGCTCCATCGCCAGGTACTTCTCCTCGTTGGCCAGCTCGCGGAACGCCCACGCGGCTTCGTAGTACATCCGCGCGCGGGCCGGCTCGGTGAGCAGTGGCTGCTTCAGTTCGTCCGCCCGCCGCACCCACGCCTCGGCCGCCTCGTAGGCCGCGTTCCGCCCCTGCTGGTACACCTGATCGGCGGCGGCCTTCTTGTTCGGGTCGTTACCCGCCTGGTTCCGCAGGTTCCCGCCATCCTGAATGACTTTGGTCGCTTCGGTCTGTTTGCATTGCCCGGATCGCAACGCCGCCTCGGCCCCCACCGGCTTGTCGCGGGCCGCCTGCGCCACTTCGTCGAGCAGCTTGCGGGCGTCGGCCGGCTTCTGCGCCTCCATCAGCGCGACGCCGTGGTGGTACTTGAGCAGTTGCACCCACTCGGCCCGCTCCTTGTCGGCGGCCAGCGTGCCCTCGTACTGCTTGCGGGCGTCCTCCATCACCTTCGCCGCGTCGGCGGGCTTGCCTTCCTGCCGTAGGAGGGTGGCCAGGTGAAGCGCCGCCAGCGGCGCGTTCGGGGTGGTCTTCGTCGCCTCGTTGGTGAATACGCTCCGCAGGTCGTTCATCGCCCCGCCGCGGTCGCCTTGCAGGGCCTTCACCTTCGCCAACTCCAGCGTGGCCGTGCCGACGAGCGGGTCTTTCGGGTACTCCTTTCCCAGCCGCTCGAACGCCGTGCGTGCCAGTTGGAGTGTCTGGTTCCGCTCGTTCGGGTCGGCGAGGGTGGCCCCGAGCCGCTTGTGGCAATAGCCGAGTTTGAGCAGCGCCGCGGGCGCTTCGGGTGCCTTCGCGTTTCCGCTCACGAAGCTGTCGAACATGCCGGCGGCGGCGGTCAACTTCTCGCGGGCTTTGTTCTCTTCGAGCGCGTCGTCACCCACCTTCAGTGGCGTTTGGCGAAGCAGAATGTCGCCCAGCAGGTACGCGGCGAGGGACAGTTCGCCGTTGCGATCCGGGCCGGGGATGGCTTCCAGCAGCTTGGCCGCGTCGTCCAGTTTGCCGAGTTGACTCAGGCAGACCGCCGCACCCAGCCGGGCGTGGTTCGCCCGCTCGAACTCGGGGAACTTGTCCACCACCTCTTTGAACTTGCCGACGGCCTCGTCGTACTTCTGCTTCAGTTCGTCCGCCTTGTTCTTGTCGTTCAGCTTGGCCACGTCCATCGCGCGGGCGAAGCTGTTCTCCGCACTGCGGAAGGCCACTGCGCCGGTGAGCGTGCTTTGTGGGAAGGTGCGGCGGAACTCGTTGGCCCGGTCGTCGGACCGCTGGTATTCGCTCGCCGTGCCGAGCACCGTCGCCAGCCGTTGCAGCACCTCTTCACGGCGGAGGGCGGGCAACTGGTTGTTCTCGTTCCACAGCCCCTCGTACACCGCGGCCGCGTCCTTCGGCAGCTTGGCCACCGCCAGCGTGTCGCCCAACTCGAACAGCATGTCGTACCGCCGGGCTTTCGCGTCCGGGTCTTTGTCGGCGATCTCTTTCGCCTTCTCCGCCGCCTTGCGGAGCGTCTCAATCGCCGCTTTCGTCTGCTTCTCCCGCTCGGCCGGGTTGTTCGCTTCGACCCCCTGAGCCAGCCCGAACTGCGCTTTACCGAGCCAGAACTGCGACTGATCCGCCAGCCGCGGGTGCTTCTCGGCGATGGGGGCGAGCGTCTTCACGGCCTCGTCGAACTGCCGCAACTGCACCTGGCAGAAGCCGACCCGCAGCAGCGCATCCGCCGACAGCGGGTCGGCCGGGTTCGCCTTGATGAACGCCTGGAACTTCTCCATCGCCTCGCCGAACTTGCCGCCCTCGTACTTCAGCCCGGCCGTGTGGAAGCCGGCCCCGCTCACGAACTCCGGCGTCGGCCCCGTGGCGAGCGCCCGCAGGCGGGCCAGCTCGAACGGCTGCCCCTTGAACTTGTTCGGGTCTTTGATCGCCTCCACCGCGGCGGCCTTCGCCTTCTCGTAGTCAGCCATGACCGCGTCGTAATGTACGCTCGCCTCGGCCTTCTCGTCTTGCAGGTGATGCACGCGGCCGGTCAGGTAACGGGCGTGCCCGCCGCACGTCGGGTGCTTGAACACGTCGCCCTGATTCAGTGCGCGGAACGCCGCCTGCGGGTCTTTGTCGAGGAAGCAGGCGAGGCCGTGCTGGTACAACCCGAGCGCCTTGTGCGGACTCTTGGCGAACGCCGGGTCCTTGGTGAACGGCTCGGTCGTGCCGCGGGCGTCTTTGAACTTGCCCAGCCGAATCTCCGCCTCCGCCTGAGCGCACTGCGACTTCGCCGACCAGTCGGCTTCCTTCTTCTCGGCGTACCACACGCGGGCGGCGTAAAACCACTTCTGCGCTTCGACGAACTTGGCGTCGGCGTTCTTCTTGGCGTCAGGGCCGCCCTTCTCCACCTCCTTCAACCCGAGCAGGCGGAAGCAGGTGGCGTACTGGTACATCGCCACCCCGCGGTCCGCGAACCCGCCGTCCTCCGCCGGCGGCTTCAACAGCTCCGTCGCCTTCGCAATGTCCGGGCTGTCGGCGGTGAACTGCATCCCCGCAAGCCCGAACTTCGCGCCGAGTGCCGCCCGTGTGTTGGCGAACTTCTGAACCACCTCATTGAACTTGGCGGCGGCGGTGTTCGGGTCGTTCGCCTTGAGCGCGTTCTGCCCGGCAGTCAGGGCTTGTTCCGCCTGCTGCTCCGGGTTCATCGGCTGTTGGGCCACAACAGCCGCGGCGACGAGTGCGAACGGGACGGCGAGCAGGCCACGCGGGAGGGGCATCGGCAGGCTCCGGGTGAAGTGTGGAGTAGACGGCGGGAGCGGGCGGACGGTTCCACCGCGGTGGTGCTATTGTGGGCGGAGTGTGCGGGTCGCGTCAACAATTCCGACGGAAGCGGGGTGAAAGAGAAACACCCCGCCGGGGGAGGCGGGGTGTCGGGGGAGGGTGTTCCTGACGGGAGTCGCTGACCTGTGGGGGGAAGGGTCGGGGCCGCTTGGGGGAAGCCGCCCCGCGGCGTGGGCGTTGGGGGAACGCCGTCGGCCGGGTGGTGAGTCGCTCGCGGTTGGGGGTGGCCACACTCGGGGGGTTGAGTGGGGCCGGTCGCGGGCGGTTCACCGTGTCGTCGGCACTTGGGGGAAGGCCGGCGACACGAGAGGAACAAAAGCAGCCGGTGTGCCAAACGCGAAATTGTGCCGGATGGCCCGGAAAGCGGGCGAATCAAGGCCAGTCTTGGCCGCGGCTCGGCAACTTTTGCAAGAAGCGGGCGGGAAAAAGTACAGAGTCGGGAGCGGGATTTGAAAGGAGGGACACGGATGAAGAGGATGAAGGCAGGGATGAAGAGGATTTGAAACAATGATTTGCTCCGATCCTCTTCATCCCTGCCTTCATCCTCTTCATCCGTGTCCCTCCTTTCAAATCCCGCTCCCGACTCTGTACTTTTTCCCGCCCGCTTCTTGCACAAGTTGCCGAGCCGCGGCCAAGACTGG
>JANNQE010001086.1:0-11688 GCA_031441625.1 Planctomycetia bacterium | reverse complement strand
CCCGCGACCCGGTTCGCCACGGGGGGGCGCGGGCGGCGCCCCCCCCCGCCCAACACAGCCCGGGGCCCCCCCCGCGCCCGGCTCGCCAATCGAGATCCGTTACGCCCCGCCGCCGACGAACACGCCGCTCGCGCCGTCGAGCACGTCGAACGTCCTCAGGCGGGTGCCGGTGTTCGTGTCGAACGCCCGCAGGGTCGGGGCGCGGTTGCTGGCCGGGGCGACGAGCGCTTCCATCCGCCCGTCGCGGTCCACGTCGCCCACGCCCACGCGGACGCCGCCGCTGAAGTCCTGGTCGAAGGCGAAGAAGCTGCCCAAGTCGCCCCCGTCGCGGCCGTTGACCGACCGCACGTGCGGGCCGCCGCCGGTGTCCGCCCCGGTGACGATGTCCGGCGTGCCGTCCCCGTTCACGTCGCCCACCGCCACCCACACCCCGCCGGTGAACGTCGGGGCGTAGGCGAAGTAGCTGCTCGCGACGCCGCCGTAGGCAAACTGGCTGGTGACGCCGGTGATCAGGTCGCGCTCGAACACCTTCACGTGCGGGCCGCCGCCCGGCCCGGCCGCCGTCACCATCTCGTCCGTGCCGTCGTTCAGGAAGTCACCCGCCGCCACCCGCACCCCACCGGCGAACGTCACGTCGTAGGCGAAGTAGCTGGCTTGCAGGCCCAGGTCTTGCCCGCTGAACGCCTTCACGTGCGGGCCGCCGCCCGGCCCGGCCCCGGTGATGATGTCGGCGAACCCGTCGCCGTTGATGTCCCCGCCTGCCACGTTCACCCCGCCGCGGAAGGCCGCGTCGTAGGCGAAGAAGCTGAACAGTTCGGCCCCGCTCACGCCGTCGAACACCTTCACGTGCGGGCCGCCGCCGGTGCTCGCCCCGGTGATGATGTCGGGCACGCTGTCGCGGTTCACGTCGGCCACCGCCACCGTCACCCCGCCGGTGAACCCGCCGTACGGGTTGATGACCCTCAGCAGGTTGCCGCCGAACGAGTCGTACACCTCCACGCGGGCCTCTTGCCCGGCCCCGCTGCCGACGGCGAACCGCGTCTCCGGGGCGACCGCCAGCCCGGTGAACACGCCCGTGCCGTCGCCCACCGCCCCGACGAGCGTGGCGGCCCCGGTGGTCAGGTTGATCGTGTACAGGCCGGTCGTCACGCCCGCGCCGGCGGTGGCGTCGAACAGGGCGAACGCCGGCCCGCCGGCGGGCGCGCCGCTGGCGGCCACGTCGAACCCGACCCCGCCGGTCGGGTCGATGCCGGTGCCGAGCGGGCCGACGACGAACTGCGTGCCGGTGTTCGGGCTGACCACCTGATTCACCGTCCCCTGTGTGTGCAGGTTCCCCGTCACCGAGTTGATGGTGTAGAGGGTGGTGCCGGTCGCCCCGAGCTTGCCGTCGAAGTTGCGGTCGTACGCGGCGGCGTCCACCGGCCCGTTCGCCACGATGTTCGTGTCCGCGCCGGCCAGTCCGCCGGTGTTCGGGTTCAGCCGCACGTTCAGCCCAGCCCGGTTATTCACCCGGATGCGGTCCACCGTCGGGTTGAAGTCGAACCCGTACTGGCCGGTGGCGTCGCCGACGGGCAGGAGAAACCCGGCGCCGAACGGGTTGGCCACGCCGGTGAGCGGGTTCACGAGCAGCAGCCGGGCGGTCGTGCCGGTGCCGCTGTCGCTTACGGCCAGGGCGTACAGGCCGCCGGTGCGGGGGCGGTAGTCCATGCCCACCACCCGCTCGCCGGCGTTCAGGTTGGTGATCGCCACGTTCGACTGCACGTCGGCCGGGCTGGCGGAGTCGAACTGCACGATGCGGCTGTCCACGGTCAGGCCGTAGAGGGTGGCCGGGTTCTCGCGGCGCTCCAGCGGTTCGACGGACAGGCGCGGGGAGGGACGAGCGGGCATGGTGTGGCCTCAGGGGTGTGGGGATATGCGAACGCAGAAAGCGTCCGATCGTGGGCGGGCGGGTAAAACGGTGCAGAAAGTTGGATGCCAAACGGCGACGAACGTCCTGAAATCGTGAGGGAAGGTGAGGGAAGAGTGCGGAACAGGCGGCGAGCTGGCGTGCGGGAGTTGGTTGGGCAGCGAACACCCCGCGTGTGTGAACCGCCGTGCGCGGCGAGACGCTGGTGTCCACGGAAACGAGTGCGGGCCGGGGGCGCCCGCGGGGGGGTGTTTGTGGCGCCCCCCAACCCCCGGGTTTGCCGCCCCGGGGGGGGGGGGGGTCGGGGGGTGCAAAGCCCCCGGGGGGGGGGGGCGCGCGGCCCGGGCCCCCCCCCCGCCCCGCGGTTGTGACTTCCCTCCACTCACACGGCCAGCATGTCGGTCATCGTCTCCGCGGTCGGCGACTCGAACCCCTGGTCGGCGGCCGTGCCGCCCAGGATCTCCTTCAGCCGGTTCCGCGCGACGTGCAGCCGCCGCTTGATGGTGCCGATCGGGGCCTCGAACTCCTCGCTCATCTCGATCAGGCTCTTGCCCCGCAGGTAGAACGCCTCCAGGGTGGCCCGGTCCTCGGCCTTCAGCTTGTTCAGCCCGGCGTGCAGCTCGGCCTTCGCCTCGCTCGCCTCCAGCTCGTGCTCGGGCGGCTTCACCGCCCCGGCCACCCCTTCCAGGATCTCCTGGTCGGTGCCGAACGCCGGCCCCCGCCGGGTCAGCCGGTTGATCGCCATCCGGGCGGTGATCTTCCGCAGCCAGCCGGCGAAGCACCGGGCGTCCCGCAGTTGCGGCAGCTTCCGCATGGCGTGGACGAACACTTCCTGTGCCAGTTCCTGCGCCTCGTTCGGGTTCCGCACCCGCGCGAGCGACATCGCGTACACGCTGCTCTGGAACCGCACGACCAGCTCGCCGAACGCCTCCCGGTCGCCGGTCTTGGCCCGGTCCACCAGAACAGTGATTTCGGTCCAGCTCATGATCAGAGTCCTGTCCCGATCGGGTGTTGTGTGTCCACCCGTGCCCACGTTGCCAGCGACGCCGGGCGGCCTCCCCTGATCGAGGTGGGGGGCTGCGTCCGGCGAGACCGGGCGGGCCCGCAGGGGGAGCGCGCGACACGCACCTGGGCGAACCGGGTCGAAGCCCGGTGGCGGTGCGAATGCGTCGGCGCATCCCGGTGCGGGTGGTCCGCGGTGGGACGGCGGAAGTGCGACGGGGGCGTTGGCTCGGCGAATCGCAGGCGGGAATGCCTGTGTCGCAGCCGTGGCCGGCCGTCAGCACGGGTTAGGGTTTGCGGGATGTTTCCGGATCCCGGTGAAGCCGAAGCAGTACGCGCCAATTCGCTGGTGATCGTCAGGCGGGCCAAGCTCGCGCGTGGTCCGTGTGCGGATTCCGTTGCGGGTTCGCGTATGCCGGGCGTCACCTCACTGGGATGCGGCGGTCGTGGCACTCACTCTCACCTGGGGCCAACTCGGGTTGGCCTTCGAGTCCGGATGGAGGTCCGTGCGGGCGGGCGGCGATTGGCAGTCGCGGCGTCGGCCGAACGGGTCCAGCTTGGACTCCAGGGTGAGGGTGGTGGCCTCGGTTCTGGTCGGTAGCACGGTGGCTACCCCCAGGACCGTTCGACACACCGGGGAACCGGGGACACTTCCGACCGGACCGGCCGGGGCGGGTGACAGCGGATACCGTGTGGGGTCTCCGCTGTCCTTCCGCCCGGATTTCTGGTCCGGGAACGGGAGCGGGGGCAAGAAGGTGCGCCCCTGGGACAGGAAAGACTCCGCCGGCGGTTCCACCAGCATCCGACCCAGGCCGAAACGATCGCCGTTGGCCTGCACCGCGGTGGCGGTGAGGGTCGCGGTGAAGGTCGTCGTCTGAATGGTCGTGATGAGCACGGGGCACCTCCAAGCGGAGTGGGCGGGGGTTCGGTGTGAACCGCCACGCCGGTGAGCGGGATTGCTACGACATCGAACGTTCGAGGAAGTAAGAGGGTTGACTGGGGCCACACTGATCAGACGCGACACGAGCAAGTTCGTTGGCGGCGGTCGCGTCCGGTCATTCTTATACCGGAGATTCGACCGCGGCGTCCAGTTCTTGCGCCGCATTTCGTCCGATTTCGACGACCCCATCGGCCGCGAACATTCTCGCGGGACTCCCCTCAGACGGGCGAGGGTTCACTCAGGTTCGCGCGGGACGCGGATTTTTCCCGGAAAGTGGCGACCCAGGTAGTTCTGGCTTGCTGGCAAATGTGGTGACGGGTATCTCCCACCAGCCAGAGTGAGGAGCCCGTTCATGTTCGCACAGCGAGTTGCCGTAGTGTTTGTGGCTTTGCTGCCCTGCGTGGCCGTAGCCCAAGAGATCCCCTGGCAGGCGGAGAGGGTGATGCTGCGGCGGGATGGGGTGCGGGCCGGGCGGCCGGTGGCCGGATACCTGGTGCGGCAGGGGAAGGAACTACTGGCGGACAGCTTGTATACGGTCTTGCGGGCGGACGGCGGGCTACTTGAATTGGGAGACAACTGCGGGTGGGTGGCGCGGGTGGACGTGGTACGGCTGCGGGACGCGGCGGCGTACTTTACCGCCCGCATCAAGGAGGAGCCGACCGCCGCCAAGTGGTACGGCCGCCGGGCGGTGGCCACTATGGCACACAAGTACGGCACAGGCTTAACCATTCCCCTCGACACGCCTGGGCAGGCTGCTCGCCCCTCGGACCTCCCCCTCGACGACCTTCGGCAGGCCGTCCGCTTGGACCCCGACAACGCCGAGCGGCGGGCCGGCCTGGCTGCGGCGTACATGGTGTGCGGGCAACTGGACACAGCCGCCGAGGAGTGCGAGGCGATCATCCGCTTGGCCCCGAAGGACGCCGAAAGCTACGTCGGTCGTGGGTGCCTCCGGGTGGCACGTAACGATGTCAAGGGGGCGCTGGCCGACTTTGAAAAGGCGGTCGAATTGGACCCGAGCTCCCTCGGAGCGCGAGACGCATTAGGAATGGCGTACCACGCCGCCGGGCAGATGGAGAAGGTGAAAGCGTCGCTTCGGCGGCTGGCCGAAATGCCCGCCACAACGTCCTCAGACCATAAACGACGTGCGAACGCCCGCAGTATCACCGGGGATATGGACGGGATGCTCGCCGACCTGGCCGAGGTGGTGCGGCTTGATCCGGCGGATGTTGAAACTCGTCGGCAACGTGGCGGCATATTGCGCGAGCGCGGGGAATACCGAGCGGCGTTAGCCGATTTCCGATGGATCGCCCGCCTCCGCCCCGGCGACCCGGATGCGGTGAGGAGGGAGGCGTTCCTCCTGGCGACCTGTCAAGATGAGGCCCTCCGGGACGGCCGGCGGGCGGTCGAGTTGGCCAAACGGGCGCACGCACAGGGCGGAGGCGACCCCGACATCTACACCCTCGGCACGCTCGCCGCCGCCCACGCCGAAGTGGGGGACTTCGCTTCGGCGGTGGCCGCCCAGAAGCGGGCCATTCAGTCGCTGGAGGGAAAGCCCAACTACTATGACGAGATCGGCGGCTTCCAGTGGTGGCTCAAGCAATACGAGCGAGAAGCACCCCGGCGCGAATAGTCGGGTCGTATGAAGCGTCGAGGAAACCCAGTGTGGTGCGAGTCGCGGCTGGTTTCCGCTTTCAATTCCGTGGCAATCTCGCCGTCAGTGCTCGGCCGGCAAGGGTGCTTCAAATGAACGGCGGTGATTCAAATGGAGGGTGGGGCGGAGTGGCTTGAACCATCCGCCGCGGTCGGGTGTATCCTGACGGTGCCCCCGCCGCCACTGGGCCGACGCCGTGACCCCTCCGCCGCTCCCGCCCCCCACCTTCCGCGACCGCCTGTTCCGCCCGTACCGCTGGCGGCTGTGGGTGCAGTTCGCCCTGCTCGGCGCGTTCGTCGTCCTCGGCCCGCTCCCGTTCAGGTCGTGGCGGACGTGATGGTTCGCATTCCGAAGGGTGGTTCGCACGATTCCGGGGTGGTTCGCACGGTTTCGGATGGTTCTCCGACACGGTGGGGGGGAGGTGGTGCGAACCATCCGGCGGTTGGCGGCGACTGTTTGCGGCTCATGGTGCGTGTCCCCTGCCGTTGACTTGAGTGGTCGGATTCCAAACGAGCGGTTCAGGCGAACGCAACCAGATTCCGGAAAGAATTCGCAGAGTCGTCACAATCCGGAGTGGTTTCATTGAGTCCGCCCGACCTCCGTATTCGCCGTAAGTGCTTGGCCGGTATGGGACGTTCCACGATCCGGACATGATTCCACGGAGGGGTGGGGGGGGTGCTGGAAAGAACCATCCGGCGGGCTACCGGCCGAACGACACCCGCGGGCCGTACCGGGCGGACAACTGGCGGACGACACCCGCCGACAGGCCGGGGTGAGCGTCTCGCAGCGACAGGTAGCCCAGCCCGCGGTCGAGCGCCTCGGCCAGCCGCACCAACCCCGTGTCGTTGATCGGGTTGCCGTCGAGGAAGATCGCCCGCAATCGCCCGACCAGCGGCGACGCGGCCAGCGCGGTCGCCCCGGTGTCGGTGATGTTCACGCGGCTCAGCCGCAACTCCCGCAGCGCCGGCAGCGTGTCGGCGCGTGCGATCGCCGCGGCCCCGGTGTCGCCCACTCCGTTGCCCGAAAGGGAGAGCACTTCGAGCGGCTCCCACGCCTGCCCGGTGGTCAGCCAGCCCAGCCCGTGCGTGCGGGTGGTGTCCAGGGCCAGGCGGGTGAGGCGGGCGCGGAACCAGTTGGAGATGCCGGCGGCGTGCAGGGCGTCGGCCGCACCGGGCTGACCACGGGTGCTGACGGCCAGTTCGCGGAGGGCGTCGAACCCGTGGTCGGCGCGACCGAGCAGGCGGGTCAGGTGCGGCAGGTCGTACAGGGTGAGGGTGGTGAGCTGGTGGCGAAGCGTAGACGCGCAGAGGGTGTCGAACAGCACCGCCCCCGGCGCGGCGTCCCCGCCCCACACCTCCGGGGTGACGGTGAACTCTCGGACGCCGGGGAAGCGGGCGGCGTCGCACAGCAGTTCGGCCACCGTCCGCACCTCACCGCCCGTCTCGATGAACTGCGCGCTGAGCTCCCGCACCCGCCCCAGGTGCGGGCCGTCGAACCGCTCCCACCCGAAGGACGTGGTGGGCAGCGTCAGGTGCAGTGTGTGGAGCGGCTCGGCGGCCATGGCGGCGGCGAGGGAGGCGGAATCGGGCAGGCGGGCCGGGTGCAGCAGGAGGGTGTCGACCAGCCCGCCGTTGAACAGCACGGACGACACGCCGAGGTGGGCGTGGTGGGAAACGACCACCCCGCCGTGGGGCTGGACGGCCCAGCGGTCCTGGGTCGGGCCGAACGTCGGCAGCGGCTGGCCGAGCGGTTCGTACACCGGCTGTAGCCATGCCAAATGGTGCGCCTGGAACAGTTCCCGGATGCGGGCGAGCTTGGCCGGGTCGGTTGACGGGGGGAAGGCGATCGATTCACGGAAACACGCCACCGACAGGTGGACGAACTCAGCGCGGTCGGGGTCGTCGTTCTCGTCCAGCCAGTCGGCGAACACCAGCTTGGGCAGGTCGTCGTCCGGGGCCGCGGCGACGGCGGCGACGAACGCGGCGCGGGCGGACATGGGGCACCTCGAATGTGGTCCACTCGCTCCGCGAGTGGTTTCGGATGCCACTCGCGGAGCGAGTGGACCACGTCAGGCAGGCACGATGTACAGGCGGAACAGGCGGTCGAGCGGCGTCTGGTCGGGGCGGCGGAGGGCGGCGAACACCATCAGCCCGAGCAGGACGAAGCCGAACAGCCAGAGCACCGTGCGGGTGTACACCCAGTACGGCTGGTACACCTGCATGGCGATGACGGCGAGCAGCACCAGCAGCAGCGGCAGCCACACCAGCACCGCCCGCAGCCCGCACACCCACACGGACGCCGGCCGCCCGTCCCGCCGCACGAACGCCAGCCCGCCCACCCAGCGGGCGATGCCCCCGCGGAACATGAGGGCGAACAGCGGGAACCAGAACAGCGGCCACTGGGCGATGACGCACGCGAACACGATGCCCAGCACGCCCGTCACCCGGTCCAGCTTGTCGTCCTCGTCCACCTGCACGCTCACGCCGCGGGTGCCTGTCGGTCGCTTCTCCGCCGGCTCGACCTGGAGCAGGTACTCCCGCACGAAGTCGTAGGACTGCACGTTGGCCGGGTCGGGGCCTAACTGTTCGACCAGCCGCTCGACGAACGTCCGCAGGACCGACCGCTCGACCGGGTTCAGCCGCCGCTCGGCCTCGTCCCGCATCGCCTGCCGGCTGGCCACCTGCTCGCGGAGCGAGGCCAGCGTCTGCTCCGCCCGCTCGTCACCCAGCAACCGCTCGAATTTCGCCAGCTCCAGCCTGCCGTACTCGCCGGTCGCCCGCCCGCGGGCGGTGGCGAGCCACCTGTCCCGCTTCTCCTTCGTGTCCAACACGCCCACCACCCGCCCCCGCTCCTCCGCCGCCATCGACACGCCGAACGCCGGGAACCAGTTCACCGTGGTGGCCAGGAAGAACATCTGGAACAGCCAGAAGCCGCACAGCAGGGCGGTGGCCGACAGGTGCCCGGCCCTCATGCCGGTGGTCACCTCGGCCGGGTGCTGGCGGTTGTCGTGCAACTCGGCCTGGAGGTCGGCGAGGGTGTCGAAGCGGTCGGTCATCAGGTCGGTGGTGATGACCGCCGCCTTGCTCGGCAGCGGGGCGAACACCGGCACCGTGCTCGTCCGCGGTCGCCCTTCCAGCATGAGCGTCGTCACCCGCCGGAGGAACTGGAACGGGTCGGCGGTGCCGCTCGGGTAGCGGGTGCGGGTCTCGCCGACGGCCACCTCCTTGCCCGTCGGCAGGGGGAAGTCGAGCACCTGCACCCGCCCGCTCGGTTCCACCCACACCTGATCGGGCGTCACCAGCGGGGTGGCCGTGCCGTCCTTCTCGCTGTCGATCAGTTCGGCCGTCAGTTGCTCCAGCACCCCGCGGGCGTCGGCCCACGTCAGCCGCTCCTGTTCGCTCACCACGTCCGTCAGCGGCGCGCCGGCCGGGGCCACGTAGGCCACCCACGCCCGTTCCCCGCCCCCCCAGTCAATCGCCCCGTGCCCGACCGCCCGCAGCCGCGCCGGCCGCACCGTCGGCTCGTCGAACGCCGAGTCGTCGCCCGCCCCCGGCGGCTCGATCCGCACGATCACCCGCCGGCCGAGCGACTCGTCCTCGCCCACCCACACCTGCCCGCCGTCGTCCACGTCGCACAGCTTACCGACCACCTTGAAAAGCCCGATCTGCGCGGGCAGCGGTACAGATGACGCGACCGTGCGGTCGAGCGGGTTCGGGTGGGCGCTCACCAGCCGCGAGCGGCGGGCGGGCGGGCGCTTCTGCACCACCCGCGTGCCGGCGACGAAGTCGTGGATGCCGCGGTGCCCGTGCCTCGTCTTCCGCAGTTGGATGAGCAGCAGGCCGAAGCTGACCAGAAGGCACAGTGGGGAGAACACCACCCACACCTCGAACTTGCCGATCATCACGGCGGCGATCATGGCCAGCACCGTCGGCACCCACCAGATGGCGTAGTAAGCCAGCGTGCGGCCGAACCCCCACAGCACCCCCGGCGGGCCGGTCCGCCCCACCCGCCGCACCCGCAGGCGGAACAGGTACTTACCCGGCGTGGCCCCGTACACCCCTTCGAACAGGGTGAAGTAGAGCAGGCGGAACACCAGGTCGATGGCCATGCTGTCGAACTGCGAATCCGTCGGACTCACCTCGAACAGGAGCGAGCGGAGGAACTCGACCGGCAGCAGCACCATGTACCCGATGACCATGTCGATCAGGTACGCCAGCACCAGCGACCGGACGCCGGCCGGCGACTGGTTCTGCGGCAGCACGTCGGCCAGCGCGTCGCGGAACTCCTCCAGGCTCTGGAACCGCCGCGTGCGGTCCCGCTCCAGCCCCTTCAGCACGGCCCGCTCCAGCTCCGCTGGCACCTCCGGCCGCTTCGGCCGCAGCGGCGGGGCCGGCTCGCTGATCGCCTTCGCCAGCACCGCCGTCAGGCTGTCGTGCTGGTGCGGCGCCTGCCCGATCAGCAGGTAGTACAGGGTGGCCGCCACCGAGTACACGTCCGAGTCGTACCCGACCGGCTCGTGCCGGATCTGCTCCGGCGGCGCGAACAGCACCGTGCCCAAGAACGTGCCCGAGTGCGTCAGTTGCTTGCCCGTGTCGCCGGCCAGCGACTTGCTCAGCCCGAAGTCGCCCACCTTCACCCGCCGGTCACTCGTCATGAAGCAGTTGCTCGGCTTCACGTCGCGGTGGATCACCCCCAACCGGTGCGCCTCGATCAGCCCGTCGATCACGTCGAGCATGAACTCGACCGCCTCGCGCACCGGCAGCGGGCCGCGCTCGTCCACCTCGTCCTTCAGCGTGCGGCCGGGCATCAGTTCCATCACGATGAACGGCCGGCCGTTGTCCGTGTCCGCCCGCAGCACAAACACGCACCGCGGGTGCGACAACTGGCTGGCCAGCCGCCCTTCCTGGCGGAACCGCTCGACCGACGCCGGGTTGGTGGTCAGACGCCGACTCAGCAGCTTCACCGCTACCCGAGTGCCGGTGTTCGGGTCCTCCGCCTCGTACACCTGCCCCATGCCCCCGCTGCCCAGCGCCTTCACCAGCCGATACCCGCCGATGCGGGCCGGGGCCGCGTCCCGCGTCGGCGGGTCGGGGTCGGACGGGTCACCCCCGCCGGAGCGTGTGGTCTCGTAGTCGGCCGCGTCTTCCGGCGGGGCGGAGAGCAGTTGGTTGATGGGCGACGGCTGCACCGGGCGGATGACCGTCTCGTCATGCACGACCGGCTTCAGCCGCTCGCCGCAGTACATGCAGAACGACGGCACCTCGCCGGGGTTGCCGGAGTCGGAGAGGGACCGAGAGCATCGTGGGCAGTTGAGTGACATAGCCGTCCGCGGGCGAGCGGAGAGTGTGAACGGGTGTTCGCCCGCCCGGTTCGGGAATTATGCGAAACCGCCGACAAAACTCAAGCCGAGTGGCGACCGCCACGAACGGCGGCCCGACCGACCGACGGCACAGCCCCCGCGGATTGGTTCATTCCACCTCCCCCCACCCCTCCGTGGAATCATTTCCAAATCGTGGAACGTCCCATGCCGGCCAAGCACTTACGGCGAACCATCGTGCCGGATCCGGACGCGAAAAGATGGGAGCCGGAGGAGAAATCGACGCACGCCGGACGCACGCCGGTATGATCGACCGACGCACCACACGGGGGAACGGCCATGCGGAACGTGCTGCTCGCGGTGGTCGGGTTGGTGGTGTTCGCGGGGATGGCGACGACTGCCCCGGTGCCGAAGGCGTTGCTGAAGAAGAAGCCGCTGCGGGCGACCATCGAGCCGCTGCTCGGCGAGAAGGTGTTCGACGTGAACTTCGACGACACGCCGTTTGCGAAAGTGGCGGACGAACTTGAGCGGTTGACCGGGCTGATTTTCCTCTCGAAAGACACGCCGAAGGTGAACATCACCCTGAAGGCGGAGAAGGTGTGCGTGGCGGAGCTGTTCGCCCGGTTGGACGAAGAACTCGAATGCACCGGGTGGGTGCTTGGCCGCAAATCGCAGTCGTTCACCGCTCTCAAGGTGAGCGAACTGGGCAGCAAAATTGCCCGCCTCTTTTTGAGACTTCTCGCTGGACGCGACAGGTACTTGGCCTCGGTCGGGCATAGGTTTACGTCGAGAACCCGATCGGCAGCCTGGAAACACCAGGAGTTCGTCGGCGTTGAACGCGACCTCGGTCCCAGGTGCCGGAAGACAGGGGC
>JANNQE010001085.1:0-5094 GCA_031441625.1 Planctomycetia bacterium | reverse complement strand
CGACCGGCCACCCTATTCGGCGGACCAGTTGGGGGGGGCGCTCGCGCCGAGCGCGACATCGACCGGCTCTCGGCGAGAGCCGGCCACCCTAGAAATCATTCGGCGGTCGCCTCTTCCGGCTGCTGCGTCGGGTGTCGCAGCAGTGTTTCGAGCCGGCCCGGCGGGGTGCGGAAGGTGTCCAGCACGATGCCGTCGGCGAGCACCATCGCCAGCGCTTTGCCCAGCAGTTCCTGCGTGTCGGCGGCCAGCCGCAGTCGCCGGCCGGTCACTTCTACTTCGACGCACTTGCCGAGTCGCTTCCGCAGCCCGCGGACGAAGAAGTGCGGGAGCGGCTCGCGGAGATGGCCGTACAGCACCGCGCGGCCGTTGCCCTGATGGCGAATCAGCTCGTGCGGGCGGCCGGCGGCGGCCACCCGACCGCGGTCGAGGACGATGATGCGGTCGCACCCGGTCTCGGCTTCGTCCAAGTGGTGTGTGGTGAGCAGGATGGCGTGCCCGGCCTCCCGCAGCCGGTGCAGGTCGGCGAAGAAGTCGTCCCGCGACTTCGGGTCGAGTGACGCGGTCGGCTCGTCGAGCAGCAGTAGCGGCGGGTCGTGAAGCAGGGCGACGGCCAGGTTCACCCGCTGCTTCATCCCGCCGGAATAGGTGCTCACGCGGTCGTGAGCACGGTCGGTCAATCGCACGCGATTCAGTGCGACGGCCACCCGGCACCGCAGGTCGTACCCGCTCAGCCCGTACAGCCGGCCGAAGAAGAGCAGGTTGGCTTCGCCCGACAGCTCCTCGTACAGCGCCGGGTCTTGGGGCACCAGCCCCACCGAGCGGGCGTAGGCGTCCGGGTTCGTCTTCCGCGCGATGCCGCACGCCACCACGCTGCCGGCTTCGGGGTCGAGGATGCCGGCCGCCACGGCCAGGGTGGTGCTCTTGCCGCTGCCGTTCGGCCCGAGCAGTGCGGCGATCTCCCCGCGGTTCAGTTCGAGAGACAGGCCGTCGACGGCCAGCGTCTTCCCGTAGCGAACGCGGACACCGGCCAAGCTGAGGGCCTGGGCGCTGGACATGACGACCCCGCCTCGGAGTGAACCGGCATCCGTGCCGTAACGACCGCGGGGTATAGCGAAGGGTGGGAAGGGGAGTCAAGGGGGATTGGAATAGGGTCAGCAGTTCCGATTTGGGGGGAACGGATGTGAGCGACGCATGGCCGGTCGTAGGAAGGGGTTACCACGCCACACTTCCGCCGAGGCCGCCATGCGTCGCCCCCAGCATACCCTGACCGCCGCCGCCGTCGAGTACCTGAGCACGCAACTGCTCGCCCCCTTGCTCGGCGTGTGGCCGGCCGTCCGCACCTGCACCCTCGACGTGGTGCTCGCCGTCCTCGCCTACGCCGCCGCCCGCATCACCTCCGTCACCGACGCCTGCGCCCGCCGTGGCGGAGTAGTCCACCGAATCCCCACAGTTCGACACTGGCTCATCTGTGGGGATTCGGGGGACGGGTTCCGAGGGTTCGCGGCGGGGTTGGGGTGGAGTCGCCACGCGACTTCAACTCATTTCAGGCAGAAGACCACGCGGATGCCCAAACTGTCGCCAATGGCACCCGGATCGGCCGCGTACCCGCTGGCAGCGCGGCAGTTCTCGGCGTCGGTATTCCAGCAGCCACCGCGCAGGACTCGATTAATGTGTCTTCCACTGTGGCACTCCGGATCGACCATCGGCGAGCGACCGTAGAACTCCGGATCGTACCAGTCCGCGCACCACTCATATACGTTCCCGATCATGTCCGCCAGCCCCCACGGGTGAGGGAACTCCGCCGCATAGCTCCCCACTGGCGAGGTCGCATTTAGTCTTGGCCCTCTCGTTTCCGTGCCATACGGATAGTCCCCGCGG
The DNA here is from genome assembly GCA_031441625.1 of Planctomycetia bacterium. Taxonomy (GTDB): domain Bacteria; phylum Planctomycetota; class Planctomycetia; order Gemmatales; family Gemmataceae; genus JALHQU01. The sequence continues at coordinate 3,216 of JANNQE010001085.1, read as the reverse complement.
CAGTTCGCCTGCGTCCCGTTCAACTCGCACCCCCAGTAAAACGGCGTTGCCGTCCCACCCCGTGCCGCGTACTCCCACTCCGCCTCCGTCGGCAATCGAACCGGCTTGCCCGTCAGTGCCCGCACCTTCGCGCAGAACACCTGCGCGTTCTCCCAACTCACGTTCTCCACTGGCAAATTCGCCCCCTTGAAGCGGCACCGATCGGTGCCCATCACCGCTTTCCACTCCGCTTGCGTCACCGGATGCACGCCAGCGTGGAACCCCCGCGTTAGTCGCACCTCGTGCTGAAGTTCCTCATCTTGGTGGTGCGCCTCAGTCTCCGGACTGCCCATCAGGAACGTGCCCGGCGGGCACCACGCGAACGACATTTGGACACCCCCCGGCAGCACCAACGTCGTCCGCAGCAACCGCCGCAACGCCCAGCACTCGACGCGATGCGGTACGTCAGCCCGCAGGTGATTCAGCAGGGCGAAGTTGTCGCACCCGGCCTCTTCCACCGCATCGGCCAGGATCGGCAAACGATCCAGAGCGTTGTCCGCCGCGATGCCACGGGCGAGGAGGAGAACCGTTTCGGTGAGCCACGCCGATTCCACCCGCAACGAGTCGTTGTCGCCGTCAGCCGGGGGACGGGCAGTGCAGGCGGGAGGTGTCATAGCCCGTGCCTTCGGGGAGGTGTCTCCCTGTCATCTTCGCACTGCCCCGCCGTGTGGCAACCGTCCCCCGAATCCCCACAGTTCGACTGCGGTTCATCTGTGGGGATTCAGGGGACGGGTTTCATTGAAGTGGCGGTCCCGAACAGGCGTTCTCGGGTTTTCTCGGCACGCAGGGGCACTGAAAGGGCACTGAATTCGCTGTTCAGAGGCACCGAATTCGGGTCGTCTGGTGAACGGGTGAACCCTGTTGCCGTGTTGGGGTTTTGACCGCGAAATGCCTGAAATCGTAGGGAATCATTCCGAGTGCGAAGGGGGGGACTTGAACCCCCACGGCCTTGCGGCCGCCAGAACCTAAATCTGGTGCGTCTGCCAATTCCGCCACCCTCGCAGGCGGTTCACTTTAGCGTCCCCGGTGCTCGTCGCCAACCGCCGCCGGCGGGCGGTAGCTCAGGATGAACGGCTTCAGGTTGCCCGTGTAGGTGCTGGTCGCCTTGCCGCAGTCTTCCATCTCTTCCCACGCCTCGCGGTTCGTCCACCCGTCGACCTTCAGCCGGTACGCGGCCACCAGCGTGCCCGTGCGGTGAATGCCTGCGAAGCAGTGAACCAGCACCGGCCGCGGCGTCCGGCTCGGGTCGGCCATGAGGGCCAGGAACAGGCGCAGGTTCTCGGCCATCGGAACCGTGTTCGGGTCGTTCGCCGCCATGCCCCCGAGCGCCGCCAGATACCCCACCTCCACTTCCCAACTCTTCTGAGGCAGGCGGATGAGCGAAATGCCGTGGGCACTGCACGTCGCCCCCTCGGCCGCGTCCGCCGCCACGTCCTTCGGTTTCGACTCGTCCGACTCCCGCAGCTTGATGACCGTCCGGATGCCCTTCTCCCGGCACACCCGCTCGAACCCGGCCGGCGACATCTGCCCGCTGCGGTACAGCACGCCGTCTTCCACCACGCGGAAGTTGCGGTACGTCTCGTGCCGCTGACGGGCGTACAGGATCGGGAAGCCGCCCACCAGCAGGAGGGCGACGGCGGACAGGAGGAGGGAGAGGCGGGTCATGGGAATCCTGGCGAACGGCGCGACGTGAGTCCGCCGGTGGATGTGGTGAACCGGCGGCGTCAGCCGCCTGGGTGTGGAAAGCACCCGCGGGTTGACACCCGCGGTTCGCCTACACCGCCAGCCCCGGCGAGGGCACGCCGGCGGGCGGTTTGGCCCGCCGCAGCCAGCCGAATAAATGCACGCCGTTCACGCCCGGCGGCATCAGGTGGGTGGCGGTCGGGCGGAGGATCATGAGGATGAGGAGCGGGGCGTACCACAGCACGTACTGCCCGCCGTGGTCGGCGAACCAGAACTGAATGCCCAGCAGGACCGCCCCGCACACGGCCAGCAGTTGGCCCAGGTTGCGGGCCTTCGGCCACACGAACGTGCCCAGCACGAACCCCAGGTACGCAATGAACAGGGGCAGGCGGTACACCCACTTGCCGCCCGTCCACACGCTCTCCGCCTCCTTCGACGGGACCACCCACGGCTGCCAGTCCCGCAGGTGTTCGGGGGCCAACACTCCGAGCGTGTACTCGCCGCCGAACACCTGCCCCGGCACCGCCACCAGGGCGCTCGCCCCGACCGCCCCGCCGAACCAGACGGCGAACCGCCCGCTCCCGCGGCCGTGGTAGAACTGCCACCAGGCCGGGAACAACACGAGCGGGAAGAAGCTGGACCCGGCGGCCAGCCCGAGCAGCAGCCCGGCCGCACTCGGCCGGCGGAAGGCGAGCACCGCCCCGAGGACGAACGCCGTCGGCCACACGTGGTGGCTCTGGTCGAACATGTAGGTGGTGGGCGGCAGGAGCAGGTACAAGGCGACGGCGGTGGCGGCCGTCGGCACGTCCTGGAAGTGCAGGAGGCAGACGAGCAGCAGGAGGACGGCCACGGCGATCTGGCAGGCCATGGCCACCCCCCGCTTGGCCCACGTGCGGTACACGTCCGGCCGCACGTCGGTTGTCGGCGTCGCCTGCCCCACCACCGCCGCGGCCGTCTGCTCCACCCCGCTGACGGCGGCCGTCGGCTTGCCCACGCGGGCGGCGTCCACCGGCTTGAACGCCGTCACCAGGCACAGGCCGACGAGCAGCGCGCCGGCCAGGAAGAACAGGCCGGCCGACCGCACGTTCGGGGCCACCCGCGGGCGGCGGACGATCCACCCGTCGAGCAGGCACCGCACCAGCCACACGCCCGACGCACTCAGCAGCCAGATGTACCCGGCCAGCCGCTCGCCGCCCAGGTCGTGCCGGTCGGCGTCCTCGATGAGCAGGAAGCCGGGCGCGAACAGGCCGAGGAGCAGCAGGTCGAGGTTCCGCAAACTGAACAGGCGGGTGAACTGGAGGAAGCAGGCGACGGCCAGCGCGCCGGCGGCGTACAGCCACACGGTGCTGCCCGGCTGGTCGAACTGGAGGAACACCGAATGCACGGGGCGAGTCTCACGGGGCGAGGGGTATCGTCGCAGCGCCGCCGCCGTTCGTCAACGGCACCAAAGTCGGTGCCGCCTGCCGGGCGGCACTGTTCGGGTGTGCCGCCCGG
>JANNQE010001084.1:0-2423 GCA_031441625.1 Planctomycetia bacterium | reverse complement strand
GGGACGGGGGGTAGGTTTCAGAGGGGGACGGGGGGTGAGGTCTCCGATACCACTTACACCAATGGAGTGCCACCCATGCGGCTCATCAAGCTGAAGGCGATGAAGCGGATCAACGGCCTGCACTACACCCCGGACGGGCGGAAGCTACTGGTCGTCGGCGGGGCCGAGGTGCGGATGCAGGACGATGCCGTGTGGATCGACGTGGGGAAGGGTGAAGAAGCGAGTCGCTTCCAACTGCGGGGGGAAAGCTACTCTGTCGCCCCCGACTTCAGTCGGTTGGCTCTCGGCAACGCCCACCAGTTCCGCGGATCGCACAAGTGGGCCGTCACCCTGATCGACCTTGCCGACGGCATCACCTGCGACCAGTTCAAACTGCCCGTCGCCGACCGGCGGGCGTTCGTGTACGGGCTGGCGTTCTCGCCCGACGCCAAGCGGCTGGCCGTCTCGTTCGAGGATCAGGCTCTCCGACCCGAGGGCGACCGCCTCGGCGTGTGGCAACTCGACCGTCCGAAAAGCCCTGTGATCTCGTTCCACGGAATCGGCACACCGGTCGTCACGTTCGATCCAACGGGCGATCGCATCGCGGCCACTGGCGGCATTGATGGCGAACCGGTGGTCCACCGGCTCAGCCTGCGCCCCCAGTCCGCAACGGACTTTTCGCCCAAAGGCTCGCAAACCCGACACCTCGCCTATTCCCCCGACAGCGGCACGCTCGCGGTGGTGAACGGGAAGAGTGTGTTCCTTCATCCGGGCGATTCGGACGTTCCCCGCCTTACCCTCCCCCACCCGAAGCAGGCGAACGCGGTCGCCTTCACCCCGGACGGCGGGCGGATCCTCTCGACGTGCCACGACGGGTTGCTCCGCATCTGGGACACTGCGAGCGGGCAACTCCTGACGAGCTACGACTGGGGAATCGGCCAAACCACCGCGGTGGTGGTTTCTCCTGACGGGCTGACCGCCGCAACCGCTGGCCAAAAGGGTCAGATTGCGTTGTTCGATCTGGACTGATACGGGTCCGGATTGACACGCCCGTGCGCGGCGGGGTACAAACTTTTTTGCGACTCCGGCGAGAGGATGGGGCGGCGTGTCCTATATCTATATGTGGCCGTCCGGCACCTCGCCCCGACGGCCTCACGAGCGGGCACGGGGTGACGGTCGCCCCCGAACGCCTGGTCACGGGATGACGGCAGACCGCCCGTTGCCCCTCCCCCTCAGGTCCATTACCACGCCGGCCCCTCGCCCGACTCCCGTGGGCTGCCCCCGCCGGCGGACGCAAAGGCACGAATGAGTTCGCAACCGACTTCCCCGTCACTACCCAGGTCGGCCCGGCCGTTCAGTTGGACGAGTGCGGTGTGGATCGCCGGCTTGCACCTGGCCGCGTGCGCCGCCCCGTTCACCTTCACGTGGTCCGGGCTGGTCGTGTTCGGCATCTTGTATGTGATCACCGGCCTGGGCATCACCCTCGGCTACCACCGCCTGCTAACACACCGTAGCTTCCACACGAACCGCGTGGTCGAGTTCCTGCTCACCCTGAGTGGGGTGCTGGCCAACCAGGACGGGCCGCTCACGTGGGTGGGCACGCACCGCAAGCACCACACGCACTCGGACGAGCACGACGACCCGCACAGCCCCGAGCACGGCTTCTGGTGGTCGCACTTCGGCTGGTGGATGCGGCCCGAACCCCGCGACCCGAACCGCGACTTCTTCAACGTGAAGGACCTGGCCCGCGACCCCATGCACCGCATGTTCGAGCGGTTCCACTGGCTGTTCCCCATCGTGCTGGCGGGGGTGCTGTACGGGCTGGGCGAGCTGTGGAGCGGGACGGGCGAGTTGGGGAGCGGGAGCGGGCTGAGTTGGGTGGTGTGGGGCGTAGCCGCCCGCACCGTGTTCGTGTACCACGCCACGTGGCTGGTCAACTCGGCCGCCCACAAGTGGGGGTATCAGGGGTTCCAGACGGGCGACAAGTCGCGGAACCTGTGGTGGGTGGCCCTGGTCACGTTCGGCGAGGGGTGGCACAACAACCACCACGCCCACCAGCGGTCGGCCGCCCACGGCCTGCGGTGGTGGGAGTTCGACATCACCTACATGCTCATCCGGTCGATGGCGTGGCTCGGGCTGGCCCGCGACATCCACGTGTCACCCAAGCCGAAGGCCAAGCCGGGCAGCCGCAAGAGCGTGTGGCGGATCCTGTGGCCGAAGAAGGGTCGGCGGCTGGTGAAGCGGGAGGCGGCGATCCAGTAGGGGCGGGTCGGGCAGTGGGGCCCGGGGGCGGGGGGGCGGGGGGGGGGGGGGGGGGCCCCCCCCCGCCCCGGGGCCGGGGGGGGGGGGGGGGGGGGGGGGGGGGGGGGGGGCGCCCCGCTTGATGGCGGCGCGAAGGATGCCGCCATATCGGCGGGTGGCAGCACAGGACCAGATCCGTGGGC
>JANNQE010001083.1:0-9326 GCA_031441625.1 Planctomycetia bacterium | reverse complement strand
GGTGCGAGCCACTTCCCCACGCACCCGCGGCCCTCGCGGGCCGGGTTCGCCTATAAAATGCTTCGTGTCGCGGCCTCTCCCGCCGCGGGTTCGCTCCGAGGCTCGGTCATGGACTTCGCGCTGCCGCCGGTCGGGGAAGGGCTGATCGAGGTGGAACTCATCCGTTGGATGGTGTCCGCCGGCGACAAGGTGAAGCGGGGCCAACCGCTCATGGAGGTGATGTCCGACAAGGCGACGATGGAGGTGCCGTCGCCGTTCGTGGGCACCGTCGGCGAGACGCTGCCTGAACCGGGGGCGAAGGTGAAGGTGGGGCAGGTGGTCATGCGTTACACGCCCGTCGATGCGCCAATTGAAGCGACCCCCGGCCCGGTGGTGAAGGGGCCAGTCGTGCGGGGCGAATTGTCCGGCGTCCTCGGCGGCGGGGGCGGCGGAAGCAACGGACGCCCGGCGGTCATCCCCCCGATCGTGATCGGACACACGGTGGCGGCGGCCCCGTCGGTGCGATTGCTCGCTCGCAAGCTGGGCGTCGATCTGTCGCGGGTGCGGGCCAGCGGCCCCGGCGGGCGGGTGGTGCTCGACGACCTGTTGCAGTTCATCGCCCCGGCTGGCAAACCCGGTGAACCGGCAAAGAAGGACGACGGGCCGAAGCTCGACCTGGGCACGCCCGGCACTCGCACGAGGCTGCTCGGCCTGCGGCGGAAGATCGCCGAGCACATGGTGGCCAGCAAGCGGGCCATCCCGCACTACTCGTACATCGACGAGTGCGACTTGACCGACCTGGTGCGGATGCGGGCACAACTGAAGGACACGTTCGCCCGCAGCGGGGTGAAGCTGACGTTCCTGCCGTTCGTGGTGAAGGCGGTGGCGCGAGCGCTCCGCGAGGTGCCGGCGGTGAACGCCACCTTCGACGAGCAGTCGGAAGAGTTGACCCTGCACGATCGCTACCACATCGGCATCGCCGTTGCCGCGCCGAACGGGCTGATCGTGCCGGTTATCAAGGACGCGGACAAGAAGGACGTGGCCGCCATTGCCACTGAGATCGACCGCCTGAGCGCCGACGCCCGCATCGGCAAGAGCAAACTCGACGACCTGAAGGGCGGCACGTTCACCGTCACTTCGGTCGGCAACATCGGCGGGCTGATCTCCACGCCGATTATCAACTCGCCGGAGGTGGGCATCATGGGCGTGGGCAAGGTGGTGAAGCGGCCGGTGTATGACGACGCCGGCGCGGTGAAGCCGGCGGACATGGTCTACTTCTCATTCAGCTTCGACCACCGCGTGCTCGACGGGGCCATCGGGGCGACGTTCGGCAACGCCGTCATCCGCCACCTGAAGCAACCCGCGACGCTGCTGCTGCCGGAGAAGTTCTCTTCGTGAAAGTGGTCCACTCGCTCCGCGAGTGGGTTCGCAATCCGAGTCGGGCGGACCCGACAAAGGCCGCAATGCCCCGCCGAACGACCAAGCTGAGCAGTGGACACGTGGGAACTGAGCGATGGGAACAAGCTCTGTGGCCGCAGCCGGTTTACGGGTGCCAATCGTGTATGACCGTGTCGAGTTCCTTCACCAAGTCCTGGAACGTCTGCCACCCCACCAGCCCCTGAATGACGATCCCGTAGTTGTAGCTGCCGCGGCCGGTCGTGCGGGCGATGACGCCGGCATCGGAATACATCTTGATTCTGTTGCCCGTGGCCGGGTCCGTCCCCTTGTTGTCCTCCATGTATTCCCAGCCGAGCTTGCCGAACGATTTGCTGTCGTCGTACTCCGACGGCAGCCACATGCGCTCCGAGTAGAAGTTGTCCGTCATCCCCTTCATTGTCTTCGAGATGTCGGCACTGATGAGGAGGTCGTCGGTGAGCAGGCTGAGGAAGCGCAACAGTGCCCGGGGGGTCGCCGCGTAGTAGGACTTGCTGTCAGACTCGGGGTACCACATCTCCTGGTTATAGTTGCCGCCCAACCAGAGGCCCTTCTTCTGCTTGGTGAACAAGTCCTGTTTCGCCAGCGCGCCGTTGATATACTGATGGCCGAGTTTGGAGATGACCCGGCCCGACGCCTCCGTATCCGACGCGCTCGCCATCGCCTTCAAGTCGGCGCGGAAGTCATCCCGGAACTCCACGCTACTGGTGTAGGGGACGAAGATCTCGGCCAGCTTGGGGAAATTCGCCGGCCCGGCGACGGCCGACAGGACGGTCGGTTTCCACGCGGTTTCGAGGTTGCGGAGTACGACGTCCGCCCTCATTCCCGGCGCGGCGAGCTTTGCGCTCTCCCGCAGCTGGTACGCGGCATAGAGGGCGGCCACTTTGAGTATGCTCGCGCTGAATCGGGACTTGTCAAGGTTCCAACCGGCGTAGGTGCCCATGCCGGGCCTTAGGTACAGCACCGCGAAGCTGCTCGTCCTGTAGGACGGATTCTGATACAGCGGCTTCAGCATCTCGAACAGCAGCGGATTCTCGATCAGACTATCTTTCGTGGGCTTCTCGGGAAATGGGCCGGGTACTGCCATGGGACTCACCCTCGAGATGGAGAAGGTTCGCACCGTCAGTCGGAACACGCTCGATAAATCCGGCGATGCGACTGCCACAGTCGTCGCCCGTCAAAAGCCTACCGGCCGCCAAGTCGTACTGTCGCCCAAAGAACGGACAGGCTTTGTAGGGTAATGCACTTCTGCTGCTGCCGCCAGACAAGTTCACGGCGGAATGTCTTGAATCTGGCGAACCCCGGTAACACTGTCGGGATTCACCTGGCGGGTGTGCGTGTGGATTGGGGCACCCTACCGAGGCGGTACAATTGACCCCCTCGGCACGCCTGTGCTACACTTGGGCACCACTGCCCGGCGGAACGGAATGCACGACACCCCCAACCCGAACGCCACCCCCGACCCGGCCGCCCGCCGGTCGTCGGTGGTGCCGTTGGCGTCGGCGGGGGTGTTGAGGCCCGGTACCACCGATCACGTCGCCACCGTCCTCGGCGAGAACCCGTTCGCCCGCCCCACGTCCGCCGTCTTCGACTTGCCCGTCGGTGCAACGCTCGACCAGTTCGAAGTGGTCGGCCCGCTCGGGTCCGGCGGTATGGCGACGGTGTTCAAGGCGAAAGACTTAAGCCTAGGCCGCGAGGTGGCGCTCAAGATCCTGCCGCCGGCGCTCGCAATCGAACCGGACGCCGTGGCCCGGTTCAAGTTCGAAGCCCGCGCCGCCGCCAAACTGAATCACGATCACGTCGCCCGCGTGTTCTCCTTCGGCGAGAGCCGCGGGCTGCACTACATCGCGTTCGAGTTCGTGGACGGCCACACCCTGCGGGAGTTGATCGACCTGCACGGGCCGATCCACCCGGCCGACGCCGTGCGGTACATGCTCGACACCGCCATCGGCCTTCAGCACGCCGCCGAGAAGGGCGTCGTCCACCGCGACGTGAAGCCGAGCAACATCATCATCACCCCGGCGGGGCGGGCGAAGCTGATCGACATGGGGTTGGCACGCTCGGTGGACCCGCATTCGATCAACGGACAGGTGACGCAATCGGGCATGACGCTCGGCACGTTCGACTACATCTCACCCGAACAGGCCATCGACCCCCGCCGGGCGGACATCCGGAGCGACATCTACAGCCTCGGCTGCACCTTCTACCACGCCCTCACCGGCCGCACCCCGGTGCCCGACGGGAACGCCGCCCGCAAGCTGGCCGCCCACCAGAACGAATCGCCCACCGACCCGCGGCTCATCAACCCGACCATCCCGGACGAGCTGGCGATGGTGCTCGACCGCATGATGGCCAAGCTGCCCGCCCACCGCCCGCAGTCGGCAGCCGAGCTGATCGCCGACCTGAACCGGGCCGCCGTGGCGATGGGCATGACGAACGTGCCGAGCGAGTCGGCCCCACACGCCATCCACACGCAACCGCCCGCGCGACCGGATCGGAACTGGGTCGCCCTCCTGTCACTCGCCGGGGCAGTGGTGGCCCTGTCGGTGGCGGTGGTGGTACTGGTGGTGGCGAACAGCGGCACGCAGTCGGCCGACCTGCCGCCGTCGCCGTGGAACGACACGCCGACCCGCCCGACCCCGCCGACCGAACCGTTGACCGTCGATCCCGGCCCGGTGAGGGTGCCGACGCAGGCGAGCGTGACCAGCACCGCAGAGTTGGCGAAGGCGCTCCGCGACAACGTGCCGAAGATCACGCTGGCGGGTGGGGTGTACGACCTGACCGGCGAGCCGGGTGCCGTGCTGTCCGGCAAGGTGATCGAACTCGACGCGCCCGACGGCGGGGCGGTGGTGAAGGTGTCGGCGACGGCACGCGGGGACAAAGCGACCGACCCGCGTGCCGGCTCCATCACCTTCCAAAAGTGCGAGTCGGTGAAGCTGCGGGGCGTGCGGTTCGATGTGACGCCGACCGATACGCCGAAGGGTGTGGGCCTGTTCTTCTACGACGTGACGAGCGTGGACATCGCCGACTGCCGGTTCGTGGTGGCGTCGTCGTCCGCGCCCGACGGCGCGGTCCTCGCCTGCACCCGCACCGGCACGCTCAGTGTCCGACACGGCTTCTTCCAGCCGAAGGGGCTTGCGGCGGTCGAACTGACGGGCGGGGTGAAGGCCGAGTTCAGCGAGTGCGGGTTCATCGCCGGGCGTGCGGCCATCGAAGTGAGCGCGGGCGACGGACCCGCGACGGTCGGCACCAGCCACGTGACGTTCCTGTTGAACAACACGGCGGCGGCGGTCAACGTCCTCAAGGGCGGGCGGTGCGACCTGACCGCGGGGCACACGCTGTTCGCCGCCCCGACGCCGACCGAACCGGGCATGATGACCGAACTCGACCGCAAGGCGGTGGTCATCCGCTCGGCCGACACGCCCGACACGAACACGTTCAGCGTCCCCGACGACACGACCTCGGCGGTGTACCGCGTCGAGCCGCACGCCGGCGGGTCGAGCGCCGCGGTGCTGACCACTTCCCCGTGGGCACCGGCCCCGAAGTTCGACAACGAGAACCCGTTCACCGTGCTGGAGTTGAACGCCAAGCTGCCGCTCGTGCGGGTGGGGAAAGACGACATCCTGGGAGTGCGGCAGTGGAACGACCGGCGGGCGATTTATACCCCGCAATCGCTCGCCCCGCTGGAGCGGACGAACGAGGTGGTCTGGTTCCCCAAGATGACGGCGGAGGAGAAGGCGAACCAGCCGAAGAACGTGTACGACGACCTTCGGGACGCGCTGAACGCCCTCCGCGGGAAGGGCACGCTGCTCGTCCGCGGGCGGGGCACCACCCCGGTGCCGTCGGTGGTGCTCGACGGCAGCACCAAATCGATCACCGTGAAACCGGATGAGGACTCCGCGCCGATCCTGACCCCCGCCCCCGACGGCAACCGCCGCCGGGAGACGACACTCTTCCGCCTCGAAGCGGGCGAGCTGAAACTCGAAGGGTTGCAGTTCAGCATCAAGCCGGGCCAATTTGCCGACGCCGCCGCGGTGGTGTCGATGTCCGGCGGCAAGAAGTGCGAACTGAAGAAATGCGTCGTCACGATGGACGAGGGCGTCGGCAAACAGACGGCGGTCGCGTCGCTGGCCGACGTGGGAAAAGTCATGGTGAAAGAGTTCACCGACCAGCCGACGATCACCCTCGACACCTGCCTAATCCGCGGCCGCGGGCGGGTGGTGCTGGCCGACGCCGCCGTCAGCGCGACCGTCAACCTGACGAATGTGGGCGTCATCACCGAAGGGGCACCGGCGCTCGACTTCGGCCCGTCGGCCCGCGGGGTGACGGTGAACGTCAACCTGAACCACGTGACGGCCGCACTCGCCGGCCCGCTCCTCGACCTCCGCGGCGGTCGCCGGCCGGACGACAAGCCGTTGGTGAAGATGGAGGTGCAAGCCGCCGACTGCCTGTTCGCCGCACAGGATAAGACGGCCGAGCCGTTGCTCCGCGTGACCGCCCTCGACCCGACCGCCGCCGACCGCCCGCTGTCGTGGTCGTCCACCGGCGTGAACATCTACGACGGGTGGACGGCGTTCGCCGAACTGCTGGCCGACGACGCCGCGCAGGCGATGAAGTGGGACGCGGCCGAGTGGCGGAAGTGGACTGGGGAGGCGGAAGGCGTGGCCGTCGGGTTGAAGAAACCGCCGACGAGCAAGGCCGCCGCCAAGCCCGCCGACCTGGAACCGGCCGACACCACCACCGCCGGGGCGAACCTGAAGCCGCTGGCAGGGATGTTCCCGGAGTGAGCCTGGGCCGCAAATCTTGTTCCCCCGACGCGCGAGCGAGGGGCCAGCGACCTTCTCGAAACCGTGTTCGGCCTCTCGCTCGCGCGTCGAGCGAACAGGGCACTGACACTTCCTCCCGCCGATGAATTCTGTGCCCCGCACTTCACCCGTTTCGTCGTCCCGCGAATCCGCCGACACCGCCGCCGGTTTCCCCGCACTCCGCGACCACCTTCACCATCCCGTCGGTCGAACCTGAGCTACGTTTGGGCGGTCCCGCCGACCAGGGAATGCCCGCGTGCCGACCTCGAACCACGCCGACCGCGACCGTGGCCTGCCGCCGGAGTTGGAGGCGATCCGCCGGGCGTCTGTCGCCGCGCTCGCGGAATCGCCGCCGCCGACCGCCTGCGACGACGTACAACTGTTCGCCCCGTCCGCCGTCGGCCCTGACAGCTCGTGCCCCACGTCCACCACGAATCACGGCCGGCTGGCCCCCGCCGCCATCCCCGGCTACCGCATCGAAGGGGTGATCGGCACCGGCGGCATGGGCACCGTGTACCTCGCCCGCCAACTCTCGCTCGACCGCCCGGTCGCCCTGAAGGTGATGAGCAACGCCTGGGCGTCCGACCCGGTGTTCGCCGCCCGGTTCGTACGGGAGGCCTACGCCGCCGCCCAGCTCGGCCATCCGAATGTGGTGCAGATCTTCGACATCGGCGAGCACGGCGGGGCGCGGTACTTCAGCATGGAGTACGTGGCCGGCCAGTGCCTGGCGGACGTCATCCGCACCGACGGCCCGCTCGACGTGGAGACGGCCGTCGGGTACGCCCTGCAAGCCGCCCGCGGGCTGAAGCACGCGCACGACCGCGGCATCATCCACCGCGACGTGAAGCCGGACAACCTGCTGCTCGACGCGCACGGGGTGGTGAAGGTGGCCGACTTGGGGCTGGTGAAAACGCCCGACCTGACGGCCTACCAGGACCGCCTGTCCGACTCGACCGACAGCGGCCTGCACACCCTCCCGCCCGACATGACGGGCGTGCGGATGGCCCTCGGCACCCCCGCCTACATGGCCCCGGAGCAGTGCCGCGACGCCACGGCCGTGGACCACCGGGCCGACATTTACAGTCTCGGCTGTACGCTGTACGCGCTCGTGACGGGACGCCAGCCGTTCGACGCCGACGACTCCCTCGGGCTGATGAAGAAGCAGGCCTACGAGCCGGCCGTGCCGCCCGAGCAGATCAACCCCCGCGTGCCGCCGGAGGTGTCGGCCGTCATCGCCCGCATGATGGCCAAGAAGCCGGCCGAACGCCCGCGGACGATGGGCGAAGTGATCCGCACGCTCGAAGGGTGGCTCGGCGTGCGGAGCCACGGCCCGCAGGCCCCACGGGCCGAGCACATCGCCGCCGTCGAGCGGCTCACCGCAACCTTCTTCGCCTCGCCCGCCGCACACACCCGCGGGCGGCTGGTGAGCGGGTTCATGAGCGCGGCGGCGGTGGCCGCCGTGCTGCTGCTGTTCTTCGGTAAAGTGCAGTACGCCTTCGGCGTGGCCGGCATGTTGGTGCAGGCGGCGGTGGCGTACTTCGTCATTCACGGGTGGACCCGCAAGACGTACTTCCTCGGCCGCATCCGGCGGTTCGCGGCCGGATTGTCGGTCGGCGACTGGCTGGTGGCGGCCGGCGCGGTCGGGCTGTTCGCGGCGTTCCTCTGGCTGTCGGGGCTGCTGGCCGTGTGGGTCGGGCTGGGGCTGTTCGGCATCGCGGCGGCGGTGGTGCTGGCGTGTACGCTCGACCAGAAGCGCGAGGTGGAACGCTACCCGACGCTGACCGAGGCCGACCGGCTGGTGAAGGCGCTGCGGAAGCAGGGGTGGGCGGAGGCGGAGGTGAAGGGGCTGTTCGCCAAGTTCGGCGGGCGGAAGTGGGAGGAGTTCTTCGAAGCGGTGTTCGGGTACGAGGCGAAGCTGACGACGCGGGCGGAGTTGCGGGGCGGGGCGGCCGGCCGGCGGGAGAAGTTCGCGGCGTGGCGGGAGCCGGTCATCAGCCTGCTGAATCACATCGCCCTCCAGCGGCGGAAGGCCCGCGAGCGGCAGATGCTCGAAGGGGCCGAGTACGACCGGCTGGTGGCCGCCGGGGTGCCGAAGCGGGTGGCCCGGTCGCGGGCCGAGATCGCCGCGGCGGCGCTGCTCGAACAGGCGAGCGTCATCCGCGAGGCGGCGCTCACCGGCACCGGCCCGGACAGCCCGTCGCAAACGCAATCCGGTGTGGCCAACTTCCGCCCGCTGCTTCAACCGCCTCTGTCGGTCGACACCTCTGCCGACGCGCCCGCCCCGCCCGACCGCATCGGCTGGCTCTGGGACATCCTGTTGAGCAAGCTGGTGCGGGCGGTGCTGGCCGGTGTGTTGGTGGCCGCGTGCTGCACGTGGGCGATCCAGAACGACCTGCTGAACGTGTCCGCCCGCGGCGACGCGGAGGTGCGACCGCTGACCGTGCCCGGCCTGCCGCCCGACTGGACGGCGTGGTGCGACACGGTGAACGCCGGATGGGGCGGCATCCTGCTGATGGTGTCGCTGCTGTACCGAGGGCACCGTTCGGCGGCGCTCACGCTCCTGGGCGCGGTGGTGGTGGTCGCCGGGCACAAGCTGGGCATCCGCACCGTCCACCCGGTGCAGGACTACCACGTGTCGATGCTCCTCGGCAGCGTGCTGGCAATCGTCGGCTGGAGATTGGGGCGGCGGTAATGTGATCGGGGAGCAGAAATCTGCACCCGCCCTCTGGCCACGCGGGTCGTCAGGGGCGGGCGTTTAGCCCAACTCTGTTTTCTGCTGAACCAGCCCGCGGACGAACCGCAACCCGCCGCCGATCAGGAGCACCACGCCGAGGAGTAGGACACACGGCCCCGGCGATTTGTCCACCGAAGACATCAGCAACCAGCCGACCGCCAGCACTCCCACCCCGGCCAGCAGCCACCACTGGGCCGAGCGGAGTGTGCGGGTCGGTTCCGAGTCTTGTGGGCGAGTGGGTGGCGGGTCGTCGCGGCGGGCGGTCGGTGTCATGTGAGACAGGCGACTGCGATTCGGCACGACCACCGCCCGCCCGCACCCGCACGTCAGCCGCCCGCCGGCGTCGGCCAGCTCGGCGAACACGCCCTTCCCAC
>JANNQE010001082.1:0-7828 GCA_031441625.1 Planctomycetia bacterium | reverse complement strand
TGTCGCCCCTTCGGGGCTTGATTCCGACACAGCCCCGAAGGGGCGGCAGCCAATAGCCCAGGGTGTCAACCCTGGGTGTCTTGTTCTCACTTCCCGTCTTTCTTCTCGACCGGCTTCTTCTCTTCCGGCTTGTCGTCCTTCTTGCCTTCCAGCGACTTCTTGGCGTCGCTCAGCTTCTTCGTCACCTTCTTCCGCCGCTCGATGTCCCGCTTGCTCACGTCCTCGAACTTGAGCGACTTGGTCCACGTCTCGACGGCCACTTTCACGTCGCCCAGGGCCATCTGCACGTCGGCCAGGTGGTCCCAGATCTCGATGTGTTCGGCCTCGTCCTGGTCTTGCGCCGCTTCCAGCAGCGCCTTCTTCGCCTCCTCGTACTTCTTGTTCTTGAACAGCACCCAGCCCAGGCTGTCCACGTAGCTGGCCGTCCGCTTCTTGGCCGTGTCCTCGTCGATCTTCTTCTCCTTCAGCAGCTTCTGCCGCTGCTTCTCGTCCAATTCCAGCGCCTTGTTGATGAGCTTCTCCGACTCCTCCAGGTTCATGTCGTTGTCGCACCAGATGAACCCCAGGTCGTTCGGGTACGTCGGGTTCTCCGGGTCGTCCTTGATGAGCGCCTTCAGGATGTCGGCCGCCTTGTCGACCTTCTTCGACTCGACGTAGATGTTGGCCTGCATGTACTTGGCGTTGCGGATGTACCGCTGCTTCTGGTCGTCGCTCGGGAACGTCTCGTCCTCGAGCGCGTTGCCGGCCTCCTTCAGCGCGTCGATGGCCTCGTCGTACTTGCCCGCGTCCCGCAGGATGAAGCTCTTCAACTGCTCGGCGTACCACTTCTTGAACCCGAACCGGCCGACCATGCCGAGCGCGATGTCGGTGTCGCCCTTCTTGGCGGTCGCCTGGATCAGTTTCTCGGCGGCGATGAACTTGAGCACCATCACCTCTTGCCCGTCGCCCGTCAGCTTGTCCGTCCGCTCGCACTGGGCGATCACCCCGTCGTAGTCCTTCTGGTCCCACGCCAGGTCGATCATGGCTTCGAGGGCCAGGACCATCTTCGGCTCGCTGTCCAGCTTGGTCGCGGCGTCCTCGCAGAAGGTGTAGAACACCTTCGCCGACTTGTAGTCCTTCGTGATTTGCGCGGCCTGCCCGAGCACCAGGGCGGCGTTGAACTTGAACGGCTTGTCCTTCTCCTTCGCCTCCGCGTGCATCTTGGCGGCCACCGCCACCAGCCGCTTGGTCGTCTCGCGATCCTTCAGCAGCTCCCGCAGCTTGGCCGTGCGGGCCTCGTCGGTGGTGATGTCGTTCAGCTTGCCCGCCCGCTCCTTCAGTTGCTCGTCGGAGACGGTCGGCACGGGGGCGGCGACAGCCAGCCCGACGGCCAGCAGCAGCACCGCCGGGGCGAAACGCAGCGTGTTCATGAGTCACAACCTGTTGGGCAGGAGATCGACCGGACGGCCCGGACTTCCCACCCATCTTACCCACCTGGCGGCGGCCGATCCATGCGGATTGGTGTCACGGGCGAGCGGCGGCCGTCAGGCCGCTGTTCCCTCTCCGGCGAGCGGCCCGCGTGAGCGGGCTGTTCACCTCAGAAACAGCGGCCTGACGGCCGCCGCTCGCCCAGTGGCTCAGTGGCTGAACCGCGGCCCCAATCGCTCGCGGAAGATGGCCCGCACGTCGTCGGCGATGTCGATGCCGCCGCAGTCGAGTTCGCACATGCGGTTCAGGTACGGCGACTCGGCAAGGGGGCGGAGGGCTTGGCCACGCAGCCGCGGGTTGTGTGAAATGTCGAGCCACGTGAACCGCGCAAGCCGCGGGGAGTTCGCCAGAATCCGCACCGCAGTCGCACTCAAGTTGCACCCCCCGATGCCCAACCCGAACAGCCGCCAGAACGGGGCGTTCACCACCACGTCCACCGCCGTGTCGGTGATGCCGGTGTCGCTGAGCGTGAGCAACCGCAGGTTCGCCAGACTTTGTTCTTCGGCGAGTGCCATCACCCCGCGGCTGGTGATCAACTCAGTCGTGTCGCCGTCTTCGGTGAAGTGGTTGTGTGCCAGGTGCAGCGTCCGCAGGTTGGTGAATCGTCCGGACTTCGCCAGCACTTCGCACGACACGTCGTCGAGGTAGTTCCGACTCAACGCCAGCCACGTGAGCGACCCAGCCCACGGCGATTCGCACAACATCCGCACGCCTTCGGTGCGGAGGTAGTTGTCGGCGAGGTCGAGCAGCCGCAACCCCGGCGGACCGGCCGACTGGCAGAGCGGTTCGAGCGTGCTGGCGGGGATGGTGCCGCTGTGGGCACGCAGTTCGGTCGCCTGATTCCAGAACGCCGAGTTCGCCAGCACCTCCATGTTCCGCCGGGCCGACCCGCACCCGTTCATTTCGAGCTTGGTAAGGCTTTGCAACGAAGCAGCGTTCAGCAGCGGTTCGAGCGAGATGCCGGCGAGCGGCGTGCCGCTCACGTCGAGTTTGTCGAGCCGCATGTTCGGGTGACACTGCTGGAAGGCACGGTACGCATCCGGCGCGATGGGGTTATCCGAGATGTCGAGGTGCTTCAGCGTGCCGGACCAGTTCTCAGGCATTAAAACTGGTAGGTCGTCGTTGGTGATACCGTAGCTGTGAATGCTGAGTCGTTCGAGTTTGGCCTGAGCGAACGCCTCTAGCAACCATATCGAGTTGAAATCGCCTTGTGTCCTCGGCCCAATGGTCAGCGCTCGGAGTTGGGTGCGAAGTGGCGAATCCCAAAAATAGTCATACACCTCGGCGTCTGTCGGCGTGTTGCTTAGGTCGATCACGGCAAGTCTCGGCAGCGAAGCACGGGTGAGGAAGTCGCGGAGTTGCTCGGGTGCGAATGCTGTGCTTCCTGCAAAATTCAAATGGGTGCAATGGCTCGGCCACTCCTTCCCACACCAGTCCGAGAACCCATCTCCGATTTCGCCGATACGTCCTGAGCAGTGGACTTGCCGAACCGGATGGCCACTTCGGCGGAGCGAATCGAGATTCTGGAACGCGACCATTTCCCCGCTAACCGACTCGATGAACCCCCGCCGCCACTCCCATTCCCGAAGCCGTGTTGCCTCTTCGCCGATCCACCCCGGTTCGTGATCGCTCAGCAGGTCGTGTTCGCGGTCTTCGAGCGCGCGGAACCTCGGATCGTGATCGGGCAACTTCGCCAGTTCGATTTGGGTGCGGATGAATTCGGCACGGGCGGAGTCGCCGTGCTCGTCCAACCAGTCGGCGTACACCAGCCGCGGCAGGTCGTCGTCCGGAGACGCGAGGACGGACTTGAGGAGGGCGGAAGCGGACATACCACCAAGTTAGCCCGAAGCGCGAGCGAGGGGCAAGCCACGCATCCGAAACTCGACAAGCCGTGCATTCCCGAAGAACTGTTCGCCCGACGCGCGAGCGAGGGCCGAACCCCCTGTTCGCAAAGCCCGACGGGCCTCGCTCGCGCGTCGGGCGAACAGGAGCCGCCCCATGCCCCGTCGAACTGCCTTCACCCTCGCCCGCCCCCGCGGGGCGCGTTCGGGGTGAACTTGAAGCGCCGCCGGACCGACTTCACCGACGGGCAGAGCAACACCGTCGTGTTCAGCGAGGTGAAGAACTACCAGTTCACCATCCGCGACTTCGGCACCGGCCTGTCGCTCATCAACAACCCGAACAGCGTGCCGTCGCCGGACGCCGACCCGCTGACCGTCTGCCCGGAGTACAGCGGCACCGGGTGCGGCAACTTCGCCAACGCGCACACCCAGTGGGCGGAGATGACGGTGGCGCACAACGGGTTCACCACCGCCCGGCCGCCGAACAAGAAGACTCCGGGGGCGGGCCAGCCGGACGTGGACATCCTGGGCGTGCGGGAGCGGATGGGCGGGCCGACGTTCGCGGCCGTCACCAGCCGCAGCTACCACCCCGGCGGGGTGAACGTGGGTCTGGGCGACGGGAGTGTGCGGTTCGTCCGCACGGGCATCCCCGGCGAGGTGTGGCGGGCACTCGGCTCGGTGGACGGCGGCGAGGTGATCGGCGACGACTGAGCCGCGAACACCCACGAGGCCTCCAGGTGTCGCCGGGTACCCAACTTTTCATGTTTTTGTTCTGGTGCGGACGGCCGGGCGGGTGTACAAGATGAGAGCGTTTTCATCTTCTGCGGTGTTTCTACTCTCCCCAGTTCGTCGTGAGGTGCCAGTCATGATTCGTCGTCGTCCGGGGTTCACGCTGATCGAGCTGCTGGTGGTGATCGCGCCATCATCGCCATCCTCATCGGCCTGCTCCTGCCCGCCGTGCAAAAGGTGCGGGAAGCCGCCGCCCGCATGCAGTGCAGCAACAACCTGAAGCAGATGGGCCTCGCCTTCCACAACCACCACGACCAGTACGGCATCCTGCCGACCGGCGGCCAACACTGGTCGATGGCCCCGACCTACGGCACGCCGGTGATCGGCACCGCCCCGAACCCCGCCGCTCCGGCGGCCGGGCCGATGGACGCGAAAGAGCAGCGGGCCGGGTGGGGCTTCCAGATCCTGCCGTTCATCGAACAGGACAACCTGTACCGCGGCGGCGGGGCGACCACCATCGGCGGCCAGATGGCGCAGGCCCGCGCGGCGGCGATCAAGACGTACTTCTGCCCGTCTCGGCGGGCGCCGGTGGCGTACACGCAAGGCACCTCGTGGTACATCCCGAACTCCGGCTACCCCGGCACGGGAACCCACGGGCAGACGGACTACGCCGCCTCGATCGCCAACAACAGCAGCGACAACGGGGTGATGGTCCGCACCTTCAGCCACACCACGGACAGCGTTCCCGGCACCAAGCGGCGGGAGGCGATCCGGTTCGCCGACATCTCCGACGGGCTGACGAACACGCTGGTGATCGGCGACAAGAAGCGTCAGCGGAACGCCAGCAACTTCCTCGGGGACGACAACGAGGGGTACTCGTCCGGCTGGGACCACGACGTGGTTCGGCGGACCGACCTCGCCCCGCTGCCCGACGACAACAACCAGGGCGACGGGCGGTTCGGCGGCGTTCACACCGGCGGGTTCATGGCGGGGATGGGCGACGGGTCGGTCAAGTTCATCCGGTTCAGCGTCACCTGTTGTGCCTCGAACAGCACCTTCTGGATGCTCGGCCACAAGGCCGACGGCGGCGTCATCGGGAACGACTTCTAAACCGCCCCATCGCGTGCCCTCCCCGACAGCCCGGTCGAACCGACCGGGCTGTCCGTACTCCGTCTCCCCCCACGAGACCCTCCCATGACCCCTGTCCTCTCCCGCCCCGCCCGCGTCGCCCTCGCCCTCCTCGTGTTCGGGTTCGCCACCCTCGCCGGGTGCGGCCCGTCGTCCGGCCCCGGCACCGCCGAAGGGCGGACGAAGCCGAAAGGGAAGATCCTGGAGAACGGCCTGCCGATCAAGGTCCGCACCGAGAACCTGCCGCCCGGCGACCCCGGCATGAAGGTGACGTTCGTGACACTCGGCGGGACGAACGCCGGGGACGAGATCAACGCCCAGATCATCGACGCCAAGGAAGGGACGTTCGAGTTGATCGGGGCGGACGCGAAGGGCATCCCGCCGGGCAAGTACCGGGTGGTCATCGTCATGGCCCCGGAGGGCGGGCAGGACTTCTTCAAGGGCAAGTACAGCCGGGAGAAGTCGAAGATCGAGGTGGAGGTGAAGGCGAACGAAGACCTGGTGATCGACGTGGCCCATTTCGACAAGCCCGCCAAGTAGGTCGGCGAGCCGAGCGGCGTGAGCCGCCGGGTGGTTTGATCGTCACCCGGCGGCTCGCCGAATCCAGCTACTCCTTGATCCCCATCTGATCCAGCACGAACGCCTGCGTGAAGGCCACCTCCTTCAGCACGTCGTACCGCCCGCTCGCCCCGCCGTGCCCGCCCACCATGCGGCACTTGAACACCACCGGGTTGGCGTCCGTCTTCAGGCTGCGGATCTTCGCCGTGTACTTCGCCGGCTCGTGGTACAGCACCTGGCTGTCGTTCAGGCTCGTCTCGATCAGCATCGCCGGGTAGTCCTTCTTCGCCAGGTTCGTGTACGGGCAGTACTTCCGCATCGCCTCGTACTCCTCGCTCTTCTTCGGGTTGCCCCACTCCAGGAACTCCTGCACCGTCAGCGGCAGCGTCTCATCCAGCATGGTGTTGACGACATCCACGAACGGCACCTGGAGCACCGCCGCCTTGCACACGTCCGGCCGCAGGTTGATCGTCGCCCCCACCAGCAGCCCGCCGGCACTGCCTCCCTGGATGACCAGCCTCTTGCGGTCGCCGTACTTCTGCTCCACCAGGAAGTCGGCACAGGCGATGAAGTCGGTGAACGTGTTCATCTTCTTCAGCATCTTGCCGTCCTCGTACCACTGCCGGCCCATGTCCGACCCACCCCGGATGTGCCCCTGGGCGAACACTACCCCGCGGTCGAGCAGGCTCAGCCGAGTCGGGCTGAAGCTCACGCTCGCGCTCGCCCCGTAGCTGCCGTACCCGTACAGCAGCACCGGCGCCGTGCCGTCCTTCTTCAGTCCCTTCTTGTACACGAGCGAGATCGGCACCTGCGTGCCGTCCTTCGCCGTGGCGAACACCCACTCCGTGGCGTACTCCTCCGGCTTGTACCCGGCCGGGATCTCCTGCCGCTTGAGCAGCTTCTTCGCCTTGGTCTTCAGGTCGAACTCGTACACCGACGCAGGCGTCACCATCGACGTGTAGCTCACCTGGATCTTGTCCAGGTCGTACTCCGGGTTGGCCGCCTGCCCGCTGCTGAACACCGGCTCCGGCCACTCGATGCGGTACGCCTTGCCGTCGGCGAAGCTGTGAACGCGGACCTGCGGGATGCCGGCCTCGCGCTCGGAGATGACCGCGTAGCTCTTGAACAGGCTGACGCCCTGAATGAGCGCCTTCGGGTCGTGCGGGAGGAACACCTTCCACTTTTTCGAGTCGCCGGCGTCGGCGACCGGGCAGGTCATCACCTTGAAGTTGGTCGCCCCGTCGCGGTTGGTGCGGAGGTAGAACAGGCCGTCGCGGTGGTCGGCCGAATACTCGTGCTTGTCCACCCGCGGCAGGAGCGTCTTCCACTCGCCGGCGGGGGTGTCGGCACTCAGGTAGCGCTGTTCGGTGCTGGTGCTGCTGGCGGACGTGTGGAACAGGTACTTCTTGTCGCGGCTGCGACTCACGCCCAGGCGGAACAGTTCGTCCTTCTCCTCGTACACCAGCGCGTCCTTCTCTTTGGGGTCGCCCACGGCGTGCCGCCACAGCTTGTGCGGCCGCTTGGCCGCGTCGTCGGTGGTGTAGAACAGCGTCTTCCCGTCCGCCGCCCACGTCACGTCCGACGCCTTCACGAACTTGTCTTCGAGCACCTTCCCAGTGGTCAGGTCCTTCACGCTCAGCATGTACTCGCGGAACCCAGTGGTGTCGCTCAGGAACACGATCCGGGTGCCGTCGTCGGACACGTCCGCCACGCGGGCGGACATGAACTTCTCGCCCTTCGCCAGCTCATTCACATCCAGCACCACTTCCTCGGCGGCGTCGAGCGACCCCTTCTTCCGGCAGTTCGTCGGGTACTGCTTGCCCTCGGCCGTCTTCGAGTAGTACCAGTACCCGCCGTCGCGGTACGGCACGCTCAGGTCGGTCTGCTTGATGCGGCTCAGGTACTCGTCGTACAGCTTCTGTTGCAGCTTCTCGGTCGGCTTCATGACCGCCGCGGCGTAAGCGTTCTCGGCCAGACAATCTCCGACGACTACGCCTGGCTGAAGGACAAGAAGAGCGCCGACACCATCGCCTACCTGGAGGCCGAGAACGCCTACGCCGCGGCGGTCATGAAGCCGACCGAGAAGCTGCAACAGAAGCTGTACG
>JANNQE010001081.1:0-2888 GCA_031441625.1 Planctomycetia bacterium | reverse complement strand
GGGTGGAACCGGGAACGCAGTGACCGGGTGAGTTCGAACCACCCGGTCACTGCGTTCCCGGTTCCAGATTTACGCCCCCGGCCGGGCGCTGCGGAACGACTGCAACACCTCATGCAGGTCGTCGGTGATGCCCACCTCGTCGTCCAGGAAGTCCTTCAGCCAGATGAAGTTCATCTTCTGGGCCATGGCCACCAGCGGGAGCAGGTCACCCAATCGCACCCGCACGCTCGGGGGCGGGGCGTCCATCACGTCTACGGTGTCGGCGTCCGACTCGCGGAACAGTCTCAGGTGCGGTCTCATGATTTCCCTCCGTGATAGTCCGCCGCGGGCGTGGCGCGTCGTCGTCGTTGTTCGGCACACCCGGCCGCGGGACTCCACGCCGATCGTCCGCGGGCGGTGGATTTCCGCCCGCCGGCGGTAAGATGTTGCGCGGGCGCAAACCGTCGGAGTCAGCCATGCCGGACATCGCGGTCATCGGGGCGGGCGGGTGGGGCACGGCGGTGGCGGTGACGCTGTCGCAAAAGCCGGACGTGCGGGTGCGGCTGCTCTGCACGCAGGAGGCGAGCGGGCGGGAGATCATTCAAGCCAGGGAGAACGTGCGGCTGCTGCCGGGCGTGCGGATCCCGGAGAGCGTGCGAATCACCCTTTCCGCTGAAGAAGCGACCGCCGGCGCGGACGGCTGGCTGGTGGCCATCCCGACGGCTTTCCTGCGGGCGGCGGTCGCCCGTCTGAAGCCGTTCGCCCGCCCCGACCTGCCGGTCGTCAGCCTGACGAAAGGCATCGAGGTCGAGACGTTCCGCCGGCCGACGGAAATCTTGAGTGAAGTTCTGGGCGTCCGTCGGTTGTGCGTCCTGAGCGGCCCGAGCCACGCCGAAGAGGTGGCGGGCGGGAAGCCGACGAGCGTGGTGGCGGCCAGCCCGGACGCGGAGCTGGCCGCGTGGGTGCAGCGGCACGTCGGCGGCGAGCGGCTGCGGGTGTACACGAACGCCGACCTGATCGGCGTGGAGTTGGCCGGTGCGTTGAAGAACGTGCTGGGCATCGCGGCCGGGCTGTGCGACGGGCTGAACTTCGGCGACAACGCGAAGAGCGCGTTGCTCACCCGCGGGCTGGTCGAGATGCAGCGGTTCGGCGTCACCCACGGGGCGAACCCGGAAACGTTCTTCGGGCTGGCCGGCGTGGGCGACCTGATCACCACCTGCTTCAGCCCGCACGGGCGGAACCGGCGGGTGGGCGAGCGGATCGCCCGCGGCGAAAAGTTGGAGGACGTGCTCCGCGGGCCGATGGTGGCCGAAGGGGTGTACACCGCCCGCAGCGTGTACGAGCGGGTCACCCGCGCCGGCCTGTACGCCCCGATCTTCACCGCCGTCTACCGCGTGCTGTACGAGGGCCGCCCGCCGCTCGAAGCGGCCGGCGAGTTGCTCGACCGCCCTCAGAAGGGCGAGACGTAACGAATGGAACCGGGAACGGAGTGACAGGGTGAGTGATAGAATCCCCACCCGGTCACTCCGTTCCCGGTTCCATTGCATGCCTTCCGACACCGACCCCGCCGCCGTCATCCGCACCGCCGTGCTGTCCGACACCTTCCGCCGTGGCACCTTCGGCGGGCCGCGGCGGACCGCGTTCGGCACGGGCGGCCTCGTCCCCTGCCCGTGGGTGCGTGTCTCCGTCCGCGCCATCCTCATCCGCGGTGAGCCGCACCTGCAGTTCTCCTACTTCGACGAGCGGAAGGACGTGACCCGCAACGTCCGCGCCGCCGCCGCCGGGCCGCCGCTCGACGACCTCATCGGCTGGTCGTTCGGCAACGTCCACCTGACCACCGCGGCCGACGAGACCGACCTGCAAATCTCCAAGAAGGGGAAGGTGCTCGTCCGCACGAAGGCGGTGGCGAACGCGGACGAGACGCCGGCCGCGCACAACCGGGTGAAGGATCAGCCACTGCCCGAGGGGAAGGCCGACCGCCTGCTCGAAGTGATGGGCGTGATGTCCGCCGGCGGGCAGGTGAAGGCGACCATGCGGGCCAAGTTCACCCAGATCAACGAGTTCCTGCGGCACCTGTCACACGCCCTCGACGCGGCCGGCCTGCGGCAACTGCCCCGCCCGCTGGAGTTGCTCGACTGCGGGTGCGGGTCGGCGTACCTGACTCTGGCGGCGCACCACTACCTGAACGACGTGCTCGGCGTGCCGGCCAGGCTGATCGGCGTGGACGTGAACGAGGAGGTGATCCGCAAGAGCGTGGCGAAGGCGGGCCAGCTCGGGGTGAGCGTCAACTTCCAGGTGAACCCGATTGCGGCGGCGAATGCGACGCCCGACGTGGTGCTCGCTCTGCACGCCTGCGACACGGCCACCGACGACGCCATCGCGCGGGCGGTGAAGGGCGGGGCGAAGGTGCTGCTGTGCGTGCCGTGCTGCCACCACCACCTGAACGCGCAACTGAAGCCGACCGGCCCGGCGGAAGTGCTCCGCCCGCTGTTGCGGCACGGGCTGATGTTGCAGCGGTCGGCGGATTTGTTCACCGACGCCCTGCGGGCGCAGTTGCTCCGGGTGGCCGGGTACAAGACGGACGTGGTCGAGTTCGTCGGCAGCGAGCACACCCCGCGGAACCTGATGATCCGGGCGGTCAAGGCGGAGGCGGCGGGCGACGAGCGGTTCGTGCGGGAGTACCGGGAGTTGAAGCAGTTCCTGGGGGTGGAGCCGTATCTGGAAGGGCTGTTGAGCGGTCTTGTGTCCCACGCCCCGAAGGGGCCGTCGGATGTAGCCCAGGGCGGAAGCCCTGGGTATCGCGGCCCCCGACCCACCGCCCCGGAGGGGCCGGCGTGATTCGTACGCCGGCCCCTCCGGGGCGGTATGGATTGCTGGTTCAGGTTCCCAGGGCTTCCGCCCTGGGCTAC
>JANNQE010001080.1:0-6311 GCA_031441625.1 Planctomycetia bacterium | reverse complement strand
CCAGAATCAGGGCGAGGACGAGCGGGAAGCCGTACACCCAGAAGATGGCGGCCGGTTCGCGGAGGAACTCGCGGAGGCGGGCGACGATGAGTTGTGCGAGCGGGGTGTTCATGTTCGGTAGGTCCGGCTGTGCCGGACGTGAGCGCGGGTGTCCGGCACAGCCGGACCTACTCAGCATCCCGCAACTGCCGGCCGGTGAGGGTGACGAACACGTCTTCCAGGGTGGCGTGGCGGGTGGTCAGGCCGGCCAGCTTCGCGCCCTTCGACTGCAGCAGTTCGAGCAGGGCCGGCAGGGCCGCGGGCGGGTCGCTCACGGTCAACGTGAACCCGCCTTCCGGTGTGGCCCGCGCCACCGTCACGCTCTTCACCCCTTGCAACACTTCGGGTGTCACGTCCGCCGTCTGACCATCCAGGGTGAAGTCGATGACGTGCTCGCCGCCGAGTTGCAGGATCAGTTCGTTCGGCGTGCCCAGCGCGATCACCTTGCCGTAATCGATGATGGCCACCCGGTCGCACAGCTTCTCCGCCTCGTCCATGTAGTGCGTGGTCAGCATGACCGTCCGCCCGCGGGCCTTGAACTCGCGGATCACGTCCCACAGTTGCCGCCGGCTCTGCGGGTCGAGGCCGGTCGTCGGCTCGTCGAGGAAGAGCAACTCCGGGTCGGCCACCAGCGCGCACGCGATGGCCAGCCGCTGCTTCTGCCCGCCGCTCAGCTTGTCCACGAACGCCTTCGCCTTCTCTTGCAGCGACACCCGCGCGATGGCCTCGTCGGCCGAGATGCCCTGCTTGTAGAAGCTGCGGAACAGGGCGACCGTCTCGCGGACGTTCAGCTTGTCTGAGAGCCGCGTCTCTTGCAGCGAGATGCCGATCCGCTCGCGGAGGGCGCGCTCGTTCTTCTGCCACGTGCCGCCGAGGATTTCCACCTCGCCGCCGCTCGGCTCGAGCAGCCCTTCGAGGATTTCGAGGGTGGTGGTCTTGCCCGCCCCGTTCGGCCCGAGCAGGCCGAAGCACTCGCCCACCTTCACGTCCAGGTCCACCCCGCGGACTGCCTCCACCGGCGGGTTGGCGGGGTACGTCTTGGTCAGGTTGGCGACACGGATGGCGAGCGACATGTGGGGAATGATAGGACGCCGGCGGGTGCGGCGCAACCGCGGGTGCCGCCTTTGTCGGCGGTGCCGGCCGCATCGCGGCAAGTGTCATCTGCCCTTCTCCAAGCCTTCTCATAATCGACACGCACGCGGGGTAAAACTGTACTCGCATGGGGCCGCTCCGGGCGGTCGTTCCCATTCCCATTTGTCTTGCGAGGGTGCCGATGAAGAGTCGTCGTTCGGGGTTCACGCTGATCGAGTTGCTGGTGGTGATCGCCATCATCGCGATTCTGATCGGCCTGCTCCTGCCCGCCGTCCAGAAAGTCCGCGAAGCGGCCGCCCGCATGCAGTGCAGCAACAACCTGAAGCAGATCGGCCTGGCCTTCCACAACTTCGAGAGCGCCAACCAGTTCTTCCCGCAGGGCGGGTGGGACGGCGACCCGCGGGCGGTGGCCAGCGACGGCATCACCCCGAACCCGGCCGGGTTCAAGTACGACGAGGATCCGGGCGGCTACGAAACGACCACCTGCTGCCGGGCGGCCAACCGCAACGGGTGGAACCACTGGTACAAGATCCTGCCGTACATCGAACAGGATAACGTGTTCAACCTCGGGGTCGATGCCCCGCCGATTTGGCCGAACGCGGCGAACAACAGCAACGAAGACCTCGTCGCTCGCCAGCTCATCAAGACCTACTACTGCCCGAGCCGTCGCCAGCCGACCGCCTACGGCAGCCAGTTCGGGCGGTGCGACTACGCCGGCAACGCCGGCATCTTCCAGGGGAACGTGCACGAGCTGTCGGGGGACACCCCCGCGCCGCCGATTGGGTTCACCCCGGCCCTGAACGAGCGGACGACCCAGAACTTCGGCAGCTTCGGCGGCCGCGGCGGGTTCATCGTGTGGGGGGGCCGCGGGGCCAAGCGGAACATCGCCGGCATGACCGACGGCACGTCGAACAGCATCGCCGCGGCCGAGAAGGCCATCCCGGCCACCCGGTACGGGGCGGACGGCGGGGACAACGAGCGGTGGAACAACAGCGGGTGGGACGAGGACAACATCCGCTACCACTTCCCGCCGAAAGGCGACACCGACCCGACCAACATCCCGTGCAAGACGTGGACCGACCAGTTCGGCACCGGGGCCCCTCCCCCCGGTTGCAGCACCGTGTGGCGGCGGTACTTCGGGTCGCCCCACACCGGCGGCCTGAACGCCGTGCTCGGCGACGGCAGCGTGCGGTTCCTGCGGTTCCAGATCGACCCGGTCACGTACATGCGGCTGTGCGGGGTGGACGACGGCGGCGTTGTGGACACCAGCCAGTACTGATGCGGCACCTCTCGGGCGGTCGGGGTATCCCGGCCGCCCTCACTCGCTCCCCGAGATTTCACGCCATGCGGAAACTGTTGCTCCCCCTGCTCGTGGTGCTCGCCGCGGTCGCCGCCGGGTGCGGCTCGCCGAACGTGTCCGGCAGCACCGCCCCGCTGTCGGACGAGGAGAAGCGGAAGATCGCCGAGCAAGACAAGCAGATCGACGACGAAGAAAGCCCCGGCAACAAGACGCTGAAGCCGAAGAAGAAGTGATTCGTCTGGCCCCGCCGGACACCCCCGAACGGGACGCCGACCGGCGTCCCGTTCGCGCATTCATACCCCTACCGGAGTCCGTCCGATGCGCTCGACACTGCCGCTCGCGTGCGGCTTCTTCGTACTGGCCTTCGTCGCCGGGTGCGGCTGCAAACCGACCCCCAGTCCGGTCGTCCTCACCCCGGAGGAGCAGCAGAAGCTGGCCGGCCCGAAGGCCGAGATGGTCGAAAACCCGCAATACCGCAACTGGGCGAAGTTCCCCGTCGGCACCACCCTCACCCGCAAAATGACCACCGACAGCGCCAAGAGTGAGGGCATGACCGTGACCACGTTCACGTTCAAGATCACCGAAAAGACGGACGACGCGGTGGTCGTGGAGTCCGTCGCCACCACCGAGTACCACGGCGGGCGGGTGGAGAAGAACCCGGTGGTGACCGACCGCCACCCGCGGCAGGTCGCCCTGCCGGACGGTGCCAAGAAGGACGAGTGGGGCAAGCCGAAGGGCACCGACGACACCGTGACCGTGCTCGGCAAGGCGTACAAGTCCCGCAAGTCCGAATCGACGGGCAGCACCGACGCGGGCAAGTACGTGCAGAAGGTGTGGATGTCGGAGGACATCCCCGGCGGGCTGCTCAAGTCGTTGACCGTCGTCGCTGCGGCCGAAGAGACGACGACGATCGAAGTGACCGAGTTGACCATCCCGCAGTGACGCCCGGTCTCAGGCGAGCCGTGCCTCGTGGGGGGCCGGGTGAATCAACCACCCGGCCCCTCACGGGGCACGGCTCGCCCGACAACGCACGCCCCACTTTACGTGTGCCGCAGCGCCTCGATCGGGTCGAGGCGGGCGGCCCGGCGGGCGGGGTACAGGCCGCTCACCAGCCCGACGGCGACCGACACGACGAATGACACCACCATCGAGAGCGCGCTCACCTGCGTTTCGATGCCCGCCACCTTCTTGAGCAGGAACGCCGTCGCCACGCCGAGCACCAGCCCGAGCACCCCGCCGCCGCAACTGAGCACGACCGTCTCGACCAGGAATTGCAGGGCGATGTCCCGCCGCTTCGCCCCGAGCGCGCGGCGGATGCCGATCTCGCGGGTCCGCTCGGTCACGCTCGCCAGCATGATGTTCATGATGCCGATGCCGCCGACGACGAGCGACACCCCGGCGATGGCCCCCAGGATGATGGTGTACGCCCGCTGCGTCTCTTCCGTCTTGCGGAGCAAATCCAGCGGCACCACCACGGCCACGTCCTTCGTCGGGTGGTACTGGTCGACGACGCTCCGCACGGCGGCGGCGGTGCGCGTCACCTCGGTCATGTCCGCTACGGTGATCGTGATCTGGCTGACCTCGATCTTCTCGATGCTCTGGCTCCCCTCTTTCACCGTGATGAGCTCTTTCCCGATCCGCACGCGGTCGGTCTCGAACGGGATGAACACCACCTTCGTGTACTCGCCCCCGCTCTCCCCGCCGGCGGCCAGCGTCTTCGACTCCGTCACCCCCACCACGGTCATGGTGTAGCTGGCCAGGAAGCCCTCGATGGTGACCGTCTTGTTGATCGGGTCTTGGGCCGGGAACAGTTGATCGGCCACCTCCGAGCCGATGACGGCGACGTTCATGCGGTTCTGTTCGTCCATCGGCTCGATGCCCCGCCCGCGGAGGATGCGGATGTTGTTCTGCGGGATGAACTCGGGGGTGACGGTGACGATGCGGCTGTCCAGCTTCTTGCCGTCCCGCCAGACCGTCTTGCGGAACTCCCGCATGGGCGTCGCCGACTTGACGGTCGGGATGCTGGTGCGGAGGCGTTCCAGGTCGGCGTAGGTGAGGCCGTAGGCGGCCACGTCGCCGGAGGTGTTCCCGGCCGACTCTTCCGTCGGCTTCTGACTCTTCAGGACGATGGTGTCGGCCCCGAGGTCCTGGAGTTGTTTGAGCGCTTGAAACCGCGCCGCCTCGCCGATGGCCAGCATCACCACCACCGCCGCCACCCCGAACACGATGCCCAGCGCGGTGAGCGACGACCGCAGGGCGTTCGCGGTGATGCCGCGGACGCCCAGGCGGACGGCGTGTCGGATGCGGGCCAGGTCGAGCATGGTCGAAGGGCTGTAGGGGCACCCCTTGTGGGCGCCTTGTGCGGGAGGAGGGCACCCACAAGGGGTGCCCCTACTTCTTCGCCTTCAGGTCGGCGGCCGCGCGGGTGCGGGCGTCGAGGGCCACCGCCTCGCCGTCGGTCAACCCGACGAGCACCTGCACATGCTGCTCGTTCTCGTCGCCCGTGCCCACGTCCCGCCGCTCGATCGTCCGCCCGCGGACGACGTACACCACCTTCTTCCCGTCCACCTCGGCCACCGCGCTCACCGGCACCATCAGGGCGTCGGGTACCTTCCGCACCAGAATCCGCACCTCCGCCGACATGCCCGGCTTCAGCCCGGCGTCGGTCGGCACGTGGTCCAGGTTGATGTGCGTCTCGTACGCCTTGATCTTGCTCCCCCAGTACCCGTCGTTCTGCCCGACGGTGCCCACCTTGGCCACCATCCCGGTGAGCGGGCGGTCGCGGATCGCCTCCAGTCGCAGGTCGGCCGCCTGCCCCGCCTGCACCTTCTTCACATGGCTCTCGTGGATCTTCATGTTCACCCGCATCTTGCTGAAGTCGGGCAGGCTGAAAATGGGCTGCTGGTATTGCAAGGTGGCACCGGGGCGAATCATCCCGGACTCGCCGTACCACCGCCGGCTGCTGTAGATGACCATGCCGTCGGCCGGGGCTTTGATGGTGCACTGGTCGATCTGCTTCTGCAGGCGGGCGACGGTCTCCTTCTCGATGTCGCGGGTGCTGCGGGCGTTCGCCAGCGTGTCGTCCGCCTTCTGCACCAGGCTCTTCTGCGTCTCCTTCGTGCGGTCCAGTTCGGCCACCGCGTCGGTCGCCTCGAAGCCCAGCTTCGTCTCCTGCTCATCGCGGGTGAACTTCTCCAGCACCTTCAGCTCGCTCTCGGCGCTCTGCACCTTGAACTCCTTCTCCTGCACGCCCAGTTCGCGGCTCCGCACCGCCCCCAGGTCGCCGAACCCCCGCCGCACCTGTTTGCGGGTGAAGTCCAGTTCGTCCTTCGCCTCCACCAGCTCCCGCTTGGCCAACTCCAACGCCCCCTGCAACTTCTTCTGCTCCTTCGTGTACTCGCCCTCTTTGTCGGTGTACTTCAACTGCGCGATCTCCGCCAGCTTGAGCGTCTTGATCGCCTTGCCGGTCTCCGACTTCTCCTTGATCTTCGCCTGCGTCTGTTCGCTCTCGCTCGCCTTCACCAGACTCTCGGCCTTCTGCAACTCCACCCGCTGCTTGTTCAGCAGTTTGGTGATCTCGTCGGCGTCCAGTTGGGCCACCACGTCGCCCTTCCTCACGAACGTGCCCTCCGGCACGATGGACACCAGCTTGCCCACCCCTTCCAGTTCGTTGTTGACGTTGACCGCGTCGATGGCTTCCAACTCGCCCTTCTCGGTGACAGTGACGACCAGCTCGCCGCGGGTGGCGGGGGCGGTGAGGGGCAAATCGACGGGCGCAAGAGCGGCGCTGACGAGCGGCACGCCGAACACCCCGCCAACGACGAGCACGGCGAGCACGCCGAGGGCGATCAGCCCGCGGACGAGCCAGCGGCTACTTCGG
>JANNQE010001079.1:0-8146 GCA_031441625.1 Planctomycetia bacterium | reverse complement strand
GCCCCCTGGTTCCGTACAAGACCAGGGGGCTGACGCCCCCCGCTCGCCAGGAAGGGTCGCGGCCTATGCGCACGGCCCCGACTACCACCGCCACATCTGGGACCGACTCAACGAACTCTCGGCGTGGCTCATGGCCGAGGTGCCCGGCAGCTACGCGCACGGCACGTGCGATTCCGCCCCGCTGCTCGAGCGGGACTTCGCCCGCCGCGCCGGGCTGGGCTGGTTCGGCAAGAACACCATGCTCATCCACAAGCAGCGGGGCAGTTTCTTCTTCCTCGCCGGGTTACTCACGTCAGTGGAGTTGCCGACGAATGAGCCGCACACGGCGAGTCACTGCGGCACCTGCACGGCGTGCCTGGATGCGTGCCCGACGAAGGCGTTCCCCGAACCGGGCGTGCTCGACGCCACGAAGTGCATCAGCTACCTGACCATCGAGCTTCGCGGGGCGATCCCGCTCGAGCTGCGCGAGCCGCTGGGGAACTGGCTGTTCGGCTGCGACGTGTGCCAGGACGTGTGCCCGTGGAACCGCGAAAAAACACCTCACCGACTTGTCAGCCCGACGCGCGAGCGAGGGGTGGGAGAGGAGTTCGGGGTGAGGGTGTTTCCGGTGAACCCCGACCTCACCACCGTCGACCCCATCGAACTGCTCGGCCTGTCGAAACGTGACTTCGAGCGGCGGTTCGCCGACACGTCGCTCCTCCGCACGCGGCGCACCGGGTTGCTCCGCAACGCGGCAATTGTGCTGGGCAACGTGGGCGACGAGCAGGCACTGCCGGCGCTGGAGAAGGCGATGACGGACGCGGACGAAGTGATCGCGGAAGCGGCGACGTGGGCGGTGGAGCGGATCCATGGGCGGCAGGCGAACGGCGCGACGTGAGTCCGCCGGTGCTTGAACACACCGGCGGATTCCCCACACCCGCCCGCCACACGCTCGGGCCGGCCTGAGATTCCTCATAGGCTGTGACGCCGCCGGTTCACCTCATTTCGCGGCCCGGCGGTCGGCCGGCGGGTCGGCGAGCGAGGTGAAATCGACCGTCAGCGCGTCGCCCGCCTTGAAGTCGATCTTCGACTCCTGGTACTCCGGCAGGCCGTTCCGCGACAACTCCGCCCGCATCGTGTACTGGTACGCCTTACCCGGCGTCAGCGTCGGCGTGGTGAACTCCCGCACCAGTTCCGTCCGCTCGTTCTTGCCGCCGTTCACGAATAGCGTCGCCCCCTTCGGCAGCTTCACCGTGATCTTCGCCACGCTCAGACCGGGCGGTGGGGTGAGCGTCGGCACGTCGTCGGTCTTCGGCGCGGTCGGCTTGGTCGTGGTGCGGGCGTCGAACTCGGGCAGGGCCGGCGGCGCTTTCACCGCGTCGGTCGGCACGGCCGGCATCCTGGGCACGGGCGGCAGCGACTTGATCGGGTCGGCCTTCACCGCCGTGCCGGTCGGGTCGGCGAAGTCCACCACCGTCGTCCCGTTCGCCTTCACCTTCACCTTCCGCGAGTGCGCCACCGTGTCCCCGTCGCGGGTGTACTCCACCTTGAACGTGTACACCGCCTCGCGGTCGGCCGGCAGCGGCGGGGTGACGAACGTCCGCTCGCCATTGGTCACACTCAGCGGCTTGCCTTCCACATACAGCTTGGCGTCGGCCGGCAGCCGCACCAGCACCCGCCCGCGGTTCGTGTCGTCGTCGAGCGGCAGCTTGAAGGTGCTCCCACCCCGCCCGTCGACCGGCCGCGGCTGGGCCGGGTTGTCGAACTCGCCGGGCATCGGCACACCGGGATTCCGGATGGGCGGGTACTCTTGCGGGAAGCCGCCGGGCATCACCGGGGTGCCCAGTTGCGGCAGGCCGGGCGCTCCCATGCCGTACTGCGGCAGGCCGGTCGTGCCGCCCGTCAGGCAGTCGCACCCGGAGGCCGGGCCGTACCCCACCGGCGACGGCTGGGCGTAGTCGTAGGGCACGCCCGGCACGCTCATCGGCAACATGCCGCCGTTGCACGAGGTGCCGAAGCACGAGTAGTTCGGGGTGGACCCGAAGCACGATCCCAGGTACATCGGGGCGGACCCCTGACACCCGCCGCCGTAAGCGATGCCGCCGCCGCCACACCCGCCGGAGGCGAACGGCGCGGAGCCGTAGCACCCGCCGCCGCCCCCGGTGCGGGCGTAGTTCGGGTCGAACCCGCGGTCGTAGGGGCGGGAGATGGGCAGCGGGTCGCGGGCCGGCGGGCGGCTGCCGTTGCACGACCCGCCGTCGAACAGGTCGGAGAAGAAGTTGCGGACGCGGCCGTGGAACAGCCCGCCGCCCTGGCACGACCCCTGGCAACTGCCGACGGGGCGGACGTCCCGCCCGGTGCAGGTGCCGTGGCACGACCCGTTGAACAGGTCGCGGAAGAAGCCGTTAAACTGCGGGGTGGCCGGGGCCGTGCTCATAGCCGTCATCAAGACTAGCGTGTACATCGCGCGTCCCTCGCTGCGGGCGGATCGGTCGGGAAACCTGGGCGGGTTACGCCGGTGAGCGAAAGATAAACCCCGCCCGGAAGCGGAGCACGCCGACTTGATGTAAAAATGACAATGCGGTGTCAGCGGGGCGCGACGACTCCCGCTCAACGGATCGAACGGCTACAATCGGCACAACCGGCGTGTAAAGCTGGCGCGGTTGTAAGGGCACACACCGGCGAGCGGGGGGCGTCAGCCCCCTGGTGTTCTGAACCAGCCCGCTCACGCGGGCCGCTCGCCCAACACGAGTTCGAACATGTCGCAGCGGAACCTGGCTTGGCTGATCGTCGTCCCGGCGGCGGTGCTGTTCACCGGCATCATGTCGTACACCGCCCCGCCGCCCGAGCAGGACTACAAGATGGTCCGCACGGTGGTGGACGTGCTCGCCGAGGTGGATAAGAGCTACTACCGCGAGCTGACCGAGGCCGAGAAGAAGAAGCTGGTGGAAGACATGGTGAACGGCGGACTGCAAAAGCTCGACCCGTACTCCGAGTACTTCAACGAGGAGCGGCTGAAGCAGTTCGCCCAGGACAACAAGGGCACGTTCGGGGGCATCGGCGCGTTCCTCGACATTGACGCCCGCACCGGCCTGCTGAAGATCGCCTCGCCCATGCCCGACAGCCCGGCGGCCGAGAAGGACCTGCGGCCGGACGACCTGATCGCCAGGATCGACGGCACGCCGACGGACAACACGACCGTGGACGACGCCCGCGGGAAGATCAAGGGCGAGCCGGGCACCGACGTGACGCTCACCATCCGCCGGGCGGGGGTGGCCGAGCCGTTCGACGTGACCCTCACCCGCCGCGTCATGCAGACGCACCCGGTGAAGGGCTACCGCCGCGACCCCGAGCAGAAGGGCAAGTGGGAGTATTTCGCCGACCCGGAGGCGAAGATCGCCGTCATTCGCCTGGAGGAGTTCAACGAGACGAGCGGGAAGGAGGTGGAGGCGGCGGTGAAGGAGGTGGTGGCGGCCGGGGCGAAGGGGCTGATCCTGGACATGCGGAACAACCCCGGCGGGCTGCTGCGGGTGGCCGAGCAGATCTCGGACTTGTTTCTGGCCGACGGCAAGATCGTGCTGACGCGAGACCGGCACGACCACGGGCGGGACGCGAAGGCGAAGAACGACGGCGCGGTGTGGGAGGACGCGACCAAGTTGCCGATGGCCGTGCTGATGAACGGCAACAGCGCGAGCGCCGCCGAGATCGTGGCCGCCGCCCTGCAAGACAACGGGCGGGCGGTGGTGGTCGGCGAGCGGAGTTACGGCAAGGGGAGCGTGCAGCGGTCGATCGAGTCGCCGGACGGCAAGACCGCGCTGAAGCTGACGACGGAAATCTGGCTGACGCCGAACGGCAAGCACATCCATCGCCGACCCGGTGCCAAGCCGGAAGACGAGTGGGGCGTGAAGCCGGACGCCGGGTTCGAGGTGCCGATGACGGAAGACCAGGTGATCCAATACCTGCTGCACCTGCGGGAGGCGGACATGGGGCGGAAGGTGGCGGCTGACCCGCCGAAGGAGCCGCCTCCGGAGCCGAAGCCCGACCCGAGCAAGCCGAAGCGGTTCGAGCTGCCGAAGATCGACCCGAAGTTCAAAGACCCGGTGATGGAGAAGGCGATGGAGCACCTGCGGGGCAAGGCGAAGACGGCCGGACTGCGAGGGGCGCTCGGTGGCCCGGCGTGAGTGTTCTGCTCGCTCCGCGAGCGGGTCGGATTCCCGCTCGCGGAGCGAGCAGAGCACTTCCGGAACCCGCCCCGCGGAGCGTGGCGGCGACACTCCGCTACTTCTTCGCCGGGGCGAGCTGGTAGTACGTCCGCCAGCTGTCCGGTTCGCCGGGCAGTGTCACTTCGGGCACGTTCAAGTTCTTCTCGCGGGCCAGCTTCATCATTTCCCGCGGGTACTCCGGCCACTTGCCTTCCAGCCCCTTCAACCTGTCTTTCTCCGCCTGGCTCAACTTCTCCGGCAGCTTGACGGTGGCGAACTCCTTCACCACGGGGGTGAACTCGTCCGGCTTGCACGGGCCGAGCGGGGGCAGCTTGGCGTCCTTGTTCGGCTTCGCCACCTCCTCGGCGAAGTCCGGCCACTTGCCGACGATCGCCCGCCGCTTCAGCACGTCCTCTTTCGGCATCTGGTAGCCGGGCGGCAGGTCGTTCCGCTGGACGATCAGCTTGCCGCCGTTCGGCCCCGGCCGCGGCAGTGTCGGGTACTTCTCGGACAGCCGCAGCAGCATGACCACGTAGTTGAACCACCGTTCGCCGCGGCCCACCGCCTCGTGGCACTCGAGCAGTTCCGCCGCCTCCTGCGGCGTCAGCCGGCACGTCGCCGGCAGCGGGTCGGCTTTCCCCTTGTCCGCCTTCGGCTTCACCCCTTTCGGGTCGATGCCGAACGCGGCCTGAATGTATTGGTCCACCTGCTTCTCAACGCCCGGCTGGTCGAACGGCCACGGCTTGTAGTCCTTCCCCTGCACCTTCCCGCCAGTCGCCCGCCACACGCGGTCGGCGATCTCCCACTCCTCCCGGCGGGACTTCTCCTCCCCGCGGAACGCCTGGAGCAGTTCCAGCCGCTCTTCCGCGCTTTCCACGTGCTTGAGCGACTCTTGCTGCCGCTGCGGCAGGCTCTCCCGCCACCGCTTCTCGCTCACCTGCTGGACCACCTCCAGCCGCTGCTCGGGGGCGGCGTCGAACACCTTCTTGCGGTCGGCGTCGGGCAACCGGGTGAGCCACACGGAGTAGGTTTCGAGCGTGCGGAGGAGCAGCCCGCGGTCGACGGCGGTCGGGTCGTTCAACTTCTGGTGCAGCGTTCGCAACTGCTGCTGGCGGGCGGGGGTGAAGGTGCGGAACTGCTCGATCAGCCGCTCGCGGTCGGCGGCGGGGAGGGTGCCACGGCGGGGCGGGTCGGCGTCGGCGGAGTCGGCGTCGAACAGGTCCGTCTTGTGCAACTCGCGGAGGGAGGCCACGTCGTCCACGCCCGCGTACAGCGGCAGACTCTCGATGACGGCGAGATCGCTCAGCGGCAGATCGCCCGGTGGCGGCGGGGCCGGGCGGGTGAATGACATGCCGAAGTACGCCACCGCTCCGGCCAACACCGCCAGCAGCCCCCACGCCAGCACCTCCGGCCACACCCGCCGGCGGGCGACGGGCGGGACGGTCGGCGTCGGCTGCGACCCGGACACCCCGGCGGTGGGCATGAGGCGGGTGATGGTGCGGTTGGTGAACGTGGGCGACGGCTCGGACCTGGGCAGGTAGTCGAGCAGGTCGAACGCCTTCTTGTGCTCGTCCGCGCGGGCGCGGGAGGCCGGGTCGTCGGCCAGTTGCGATTCGACCGCCTCGGCCGCGTCGTCGTCCAGTTCGCCGTCCAGGTAGGCGATCAGGTCGTCGTCGGGCGGGTCGTCGTCCGGCGGGGTGGTGGCCATAGGTGTGCCCAAAGCAGAGTTCACCACGAATCACACGGATACCACGAATCAAAACAGAGGAATGAAGAGAGATTTCACCGCAGAGGACGCAGAGAGAATACAGGAGAGATGTTGGAAGTAGCGAAATCTCTCCTCCTCTGATCTGTCTTTCTCCGCGCTCTCTGCGCCCTCTGCGGTGAACTGTCTTCTGTCTTCATTCGTGGTATCCGTGTGATTCGTGGTGAAAAGTCTTCACTCCTCGTCCTCGTCATCCGGCACGGGCGGGTCGCCGTCCATGTCGATGTACGGCCGGAGGGCCTCCCGCAGCTTGCCGCGGGCGCGGCTGAGGAGCGACTTGACCGCCTTCGTGCTCAGCCCCATCACCTCGGCGATCTCGGCGTACCCCATGTCCTCGAACTTGTTCAGCACCACCGCCACCCGCTGCCGCTCGTTCAGGTCGTCGAGCGCCCGCCGCACCACCTCGGCCAACTCCCGCTGCTGCATCGGCTGGGCTGGGGTTTGCGCGCGGTCGTCGGCGGGGGCGGCCGTGAACCCGCCCGACTCCTGCACTTCCAGTGGGATCGCCTTCCGCCGGTGGCGGTCCCGCAGGGCGTTCAGCGCCAGGTTGTTGGCGATGGTGAACAGCCAGGTGCTGAACTTGGCCTTCGGGGTGTACTTGTGTCGCGTGCGGAACACCCGCAGGAACACCTCTTGGGCCAAATCCTCCGCCTCCTGCGGGTGCCCGACCAGGTGGTTCATCACCCCCACCAGCCGGTGCTGATACCGCTCCACCAGCTCGGCGAACGCGGCCTGATCGCCACCACGAACGGCCAGCATCAGCCGGATGTCCGGGTCGCGGAGGGCCATCATCGCGCTGGTCTGGCCGGTCATGGCGGGGCAGTGGCCGGTGGTCAGTGGTCAGTGGTCAGTGGTCAGTGGTCAGTGGGAGGTCCGCGCTCACCGTTCCGCGTTCCGCAGTTCTACGAAGCTGGCCGCACGCGGCGTCGATGTCCGCCCCCTTCCGCTTCCGCACCTTCACGCTGATGCCGGCCTTGCGGACGGTGTCGATGAACCCCCGCAGGTCGTCGTCGTCCGGGCGGCGGAAGGGCAGCCCGTCCACCGCGTTCCACGGGATCAAATTCACGTGCGCCTTGCGGCCTTTCAACAGGCCGACCAGTTGGCGGGCGTGAGGCGGCTGGTCGTTCTGCCGGCCGAGCACCACGTACTCGTACGTCACCTGCCGGCCGGTCTTCTCGAAGAAGTAGTCGGCGGCGGCGAGGATGTCCGGGATGCCGGTCTTGTCGTTGGTGGGCACGATCTCGGTGCGGAGGGCGTCGTTCGGGGCGTGCAGGGAGATGGCCAGATGGTACTGCATGTCGTGGTCGGCGAGAGCGCGAATCTTGGCCGGCAACCCCACGGTGCTAATGGTG
The DNA here is from genome assembly GCA_031441625.1 of Planctomycetia bacterium. Taxonomy (GTDB): domain Bacteria; phylum Planctomycetota; class Planctomycetia; order Gemmatales; family Gemmataceae; genus JALHQU01. The sequence continues at coordinate 848 of JANNQE010001079.1, read as the reverse complement.
ATGTGCCGCTGACCGATGCCGCTGACCGATGCCCAGGCCGTCTTTTTCCCCCGCGACCGCGAGGGCGGTGAGCAGGTGGTCCAGGTTGGCGAGCGGCTCTCCCATGCCCATCACCACAATGTGCGTCAGGCGGGTGGCCCGCTCCTCTTCGCCGCGACCACCGGGAGCGGGGTTGGTTCCGCCCGCTCCCGGTGGTCGCGGCGAAGAATCGGCTTCGGTCAAATTCCGCAGCCGCACCAGTTGCTCGACCATCTCGGCGGCGGTCAGGTTGCGGGCCACGCCGTTCAACCCGCTGGCACAAAACACGCACCCCATTCCGCAGCCCACCTGCGTGCTGATGCACGCCGTCGCCCGGCCCGCGTCTTGAATCAGCACGCACTCGATGAGCGCGTCGTCGGTCATGCGGAGCAGCAGCTTGTGCGTGCCATCGGTCGATTCCAGGTGCTTGGCGACGCGAGTGCCGAACACGCTGAAACTGGCCGACAGGTCGTCGCGGAGTTGCTTGGGCAGGTCGGTCATCTGGTCGAACGAGGTGGCCCGCGCGGCGAGAATCCAGCGGCGGATCTGCTTCGCCCGCATCGGCGGCTGGTGACGTTCCGCTAACCACGCCTTGAGGTCGTCGGCGGACAATTCGAGCACGGCCGGCAGCGTCGGCGGGGCGTCGGCAATGGGCAGCGGGATGGCAGGCATAGCGTGATTCTAGCCGCGCACTACAGTTCAGCAAATGAACACGGCGAACCGGGAGCGTGAGCGCCCGTGTCAACCCCGAAGGGGTTGTTCTCGCAGCCCAGGGTTGAGGTGCGAAGCACCGACACCCTGGGAACGCCAAGCGCCCACCACCCGACCCC
>JANNQE010001078.1:0-3971 GCA_031441625.1 Planctomycetia bacterium | reverse complement strand
CGGGACGCCCGCGCTCCCGGTGGAGTCCCCCCAGTGACCGACTACGTGCTGAAGGCGTTCGAGACGCTCCGCCCGGACCTGGACGGCATCTACACGTCCGCCCACGCCAAGCCGCTCGCCGACTGGCGGCGGACGCAGCAGGCGTTCGTGACGGCGAGCGGGGCGGGCGCGTCGGCCGTGCCGGGGCTGCACCTGGTGGGCATGGCGGCCGACATCATGTTCCTGATGAACCGCATGTCGGTGTGCAGCTATGGCATCGGTGCCATCCTCGGCCACGAGGCCGGCCTGGGCAACGTGCTCGAACCGGAAGACTTCGCCGTGGTGCTGGCGGTGTGGGCGAACGAAGGGGGCATCGCGGAAGCCATCGGCAGCAAGGAGCCGGCGGACACTGCGACCGTGACCGGCGGGAAGGTGCTGGGCAAGTCGGTCTACCGCATCCTGGCGAAGTCGGTGTGCGAGAAGGCGGGCCTACTGGTGAACGGCAAGCTGAGCGGGTCGCTGACCGGCAAGGTGGCGGGGCGGTTCGCCGGCAAGCTGGGCGGCAAAGCGGCCGCCGGGTTCATCCCGTTCCTCGGGCCGGTCGTCGGCGGCGGCATCAACCTGTGGTTCCTGACCGGCATCGCCTCCGCCGCCGAGCAGTGGTTCCACTTCAAGGTGAAGGGCTGACGGAATGGTTCTTTCCACCTCCTCCCCACCCATCCGTGGAACCATTTCCCGAACGCAGAACGACCCATGCCGGGCAAGGGCTTACGGCGAATCGTCGGGCGTGCGAACGAAACGAAAACCACCGCCGGCGGCCCTCACTTCGACACATCCCAGATCAACGCCGTGCCGTCGCGGTAGCCGGCGACGGCCATCCTTCCCCCGTGTGACTGGTCAAACGGTGTCTGTTCCCGCCGCACGTTGGTACACCAACTCGCCGTTCGACACAACAAATGCCAAGGGGATCTTCGGATTGTTGATATCTCGCTGATTGGTGTGCCATTTCGCTTCCCAGTCGGCGAAGTACACTTCCAACAGGTCCGGGGTGAGCCGGTAGATGCGAACGAGTTCAATGTGCTCGTAGATCGAAAAGTACCATGCCCGCACAGCCCGATACTTGGCCAGAATGGCCGGGTTGAGATGGTGGTGCGTGGAGAAACTCTTGGTCAGCTTCACGTTGACCGTTTTCAGTTCGTACTCGTTGCCGTGTGCGTCGGTGGTATCGTTGCCTTCTCGTCCGGGGAGGTTTTGAAGGCCGAGGATGATGAGCGCTTGCAGCAGCTTTCCGCCGTTGTCTTGGAACACGTCGTTGATGTTGTGTCGGACCGCAAGCGTCTGGAACTCACGCAGGTAGGGGAAAAGCCGCTCCAACTCTTCCCGGTCGTCAGCGACCGACGGCGGCGCGAACAAGTCGGCGGGTGTCACCCCGAGTGCGGACGCGAGTTGTTGAACCGTTTCCAACCGCACCGACCGTTGCCCGCGTTCGATCAGGCTGACGTGCGTGCGGTGCAAGCTCGCCCGAATAGCGAGTGCTTCTTGGGTGAGTCCTGCAGGAGCACGCAGTTGTCGAACGCGGGCGGCGAACTGCGCTGGGAGGTCGAGACTCATATTTTGGCGTTGTCCGTCCCGCGGTACAGTCCGACCACAGACAATGCGCAACACTCGTGAGCGGTCTTCCGATGGTTCAGACCCACCCCGCGGCCCTCTTTCAGACCCCGCTCGGACAATCGCTGGTCGGCGACTCGTTGGAACTGTTGCCCCAACTGCCGGAAGAGTCGGTGGATCTCGTGGTGACGAGTCCGCCGTTCGCCCTGCTCCGGCAGAAGAGTTACGGCAACGCCGACCAAGCGGAATACGTCGATTGGTTGTGCCAGTTCGCCCCACTCGTTCATCGCGTCTTGAAGCCGACCGGGAGCTACGTCCTCGACCTCGGCGGGTCGTACCAGCGCGGGCGACCCGTGCGGTCGCTGTGCCCGTTTCGCGTACTGTTGCGGCATGTGGACGATCACGGCTTCCACTTGGCGGAAGAGTTCTACTGGCACAACCCGAGCAAGCTGCCGTCGCCCATCGAGTGGGTGAACAAGCGGAAGATTCGCGCCAAGGACACCGTCAACTCCCTCTGGTGGCTGAGCAAGACGGAGTGGCCGAAGGCCAACGTGAGCAACGTACTCGCACCCTACTCGGAGCGGATGAAGACGCTCCTCCGCGACCCGGCCAAGTTTTACACCCCGAAGGATCGGCCCTCTGGGCACGCGGTCGGCGAGGGGTTCGGGAAGGATAACGGCGGTGCGATCCCGCCGAACCTGTTGCAACTGCCGAACACCGAGAGCAACGGCGCCTACTTGCGGCTGTGCAAAGAAACTGGCACCGACCCGCATCCGGCACGCTTCCCCGTCGCCCTCCCGGAGTTCTTCATTCGCTTTCTGACGGACCCCGGCGATCTGGTCGTTGACATCTTCGGCGGTTCCGGTGCCACGGCGGAGGCGGCGGAACGTCACGACCGGCGATGGCTGACCATGGACCTGAACGCCGAGTACGTCCTCGGTTCGGCGTTTCGCTTTCTGGCGGATCGGCAGGACGCTCAACTGACGGGCGTAGTGAAACAACTTCGCGATGGGCGAGTGCCACTCATTCGTCCGGTGAAACCGACTCTCTTCTCCGCGAACACCGGCTGAGGGTGCGGATTGCACATCGGATGCGCGGACGCCCCGCACGCCAAACGGGTATATCATTCCGCGTCCACTGCGAGAATCACTCGGCGGCTGACTCCGCCGGTTCGCCAGGAAGCCCGCCCATGCCAATGCCCGTGAGGTCGTTGCCGACCGTGCAGAACTGGGACTGCCACCAGTGCGGCGACTGCTGCCGCACGTATGTCGTCCGCGTGACCGCCGACGAGAAGGACCGCATCCTGAAACAGGGGTGGATGGCCGACCCGGAGTTCAAAGGCAAAGAGCCGCTGAAGTTCGACAAGGCGAGCGGCGAATACTCGCTGAACCAGAGCGCCGACGGCACGTGCGTGTTCCTCGGCGAGAAGAACCTGTGCCGCATTCACGCCAAGTTCGGCATGGCCGCCAAGCCGTTCGCCTGCCGGCTCTACCCGTTCGTGCTCGTGCCGGGCGGGGATCACTGGAAGGTGTCGCTGCGGTATGCCTGCCCGTCGGTGGCCGACAACAAGGGGCGGGCGGTGGCGGCGCATGCGTCGGACCTCACGGCACTCGCCGGGCCGATTGAGGCCGACAACCCGAAGGCCGTCAACCTGGAGCCGATTGAACTGCAAGCCGGGCAGACGGTGCCGTGGCATGATTTGGCCCGTTTCACGAAGGCGTTCTTGAAGCTGGTGATGGACACCAGTGTGCCCGTCGAACGGCGACTTCGACACGTTGCGAAGCTGGCCGCCGAGTGCCGCACGCTGCGATACGAGAAGGCGACCGGCGGCACACTCAGCGAACTGCTCGACATGTTGGCGGTGGTGGCGGTGGAAGAGACGCCGGCCGATCCGGCCGCCGTGCCGCCGCCGGGGTGGATCGGCCGCACACTGTTCCGTCAGCAAGTGGGGGCGTACCTGCGGGCCGACACCGGCCCGCACGCGGGGGTGGGCAAGCGGAGCGCGTGGGCGCGGTTCGCGGCCGGGTGGCGGTTCGGGGTGGGCGGCGGGCGTGTGCCGCGGGTGAACGACTGGCTGCCGACGGGCGTGTTGTTCGGCGCGGCGGAGCAACCGGCGGGCGAGTTGCCGAAGGCGGCCGACGAGTTGTTCACACGCTACTTCACGGTGAAACTGGAGAGCGGGCAGTTCTTCGGCCCGAGCAACTTCGGCCGCGGGTACTGGGACGGGTTGGACTCGCTGGTGCTGGTGTTCCCGACGGTGCTGTGGGCAGCGCGGGTGATGACCGCCGGCGGGGTGGACCACACGGACGCGATCACGAAAGGGCTGCGGATGGTGGACGAGAACTTCGGGTACAGCAAGTTCCTGGCCGGCGGGCGGCCGCTGT
>JANNQE010001077.1:0-3108 GCA_031441625.1 Planctomycetia bacterium | reverse complement strand
ACCGGCGGACTCACGTCGCGCCGTTCGCCGGTACGTCACTTCACCACGGTGCCAGCATACACGGTCAGTTTACCCCGCTCGCCCGCCCGCACGGTGCTCGTCGGGGTCGCCTCGTAGGTGGTGCCGTTCTCAACCCACCGCGCGCGGATGCGGAACGTGTACTCGGCCCCGAGCTTCAGAGGGGCGGATCGCAGCGTGCGGACGGCGTCCGTCGAACTGGCCTGCTTCTCGCCGTCGAGCCACACGTCGGCGACCGCGGGTAACTCCACCGTGAGGGTCGCGGGGGCGAATGCGGCGGCGCGGTCGGCGTCCTCGGCACCGCGGGCGGGGTTCACGACCGGGGCCGGCACCGCCTGCGGTACGACCACCACTTGCGGCTGGTAGAAGAAGCCGGGGGAGTAGAACCCGCCCCAGAAGCCGCCCCACACCGGGTACGTGACGACGAACGGCACGCGGGGCGGGGCGGCCACGAGATCGATGGGCGGGCCTTTGCGACCGGGCTGCGCGTCGGCCGCACCCGCGATCAGCAGTAGCGCGACGACGGGAAGGAGGTGTCGCATGGAGGGTCACTCGGAGGGGGGCGTGGTCAGTTTGGCCTGTTTCGCGGTGCGATATGCGTGGAAGTCGGCCAGGAATTGTCTCGCATCCGCGGCTTCCTCCGGCGTGTACTGCGGCTTGCCGAAGTTCCGGATGTCGGCCTCGAGTCCCACACACCGCTCATGGTACATCTCCAACTCCGCCTCGGCTTCGTTGATTCGCCAAGCCAGTTCGTTGTCTGGTTCCATTCGTGGCGGTGGGTACTCGATCGGAGGCGCGGAGGTGACGAGAGCCGGAGCATCGCTGCTGAAGACGGGGACGGGTTCGTCACCTCCGACCAGGTTGCAATACTCAAGAAACTCTTCCAAGCGGAAGGGGTTGTTCATCGCCTCGTCCCAGTCCTCCTGGGTGATTTCCGGCACCATCCGGCTGTATTCGTGGGACAAACTCGAAGCGCGTGCCTTCATCCGGTCCCGCTCCTCCCTGACGCGAATTAGCGTGGCTTCCAGCGGCTCGTTCGCGGCGCTCATGGTGCGGCCCTCCTCTTGAGGGAATGATACCCGAACTGCGGGAGAAAGGGGACAGTTCGGGCGTGCTCCCTTGACGGGGGGCGGCAACGGCTTATGTTAGATTCTTCTCGAATTGTCCGGCGTGCCTCGTCATCCGGGAGAGCGGCAAGTGGCGAAGAAACCGAGCGAACGCATCCGCATCCGGATGGAAGGGTACGACCACGAGATCCTCGACCGCACCGCGGCCGAGATCGTTCAGGTGGCCCAGAACACCCAGGCGGAAGTGCACGGGCCGATCCCGCTGCCCACCCGCATCGAGCGGTACACGGTGCTGCGAAGCCCGCACATCGACCGCAAGAGCCGTGAACAGTTCGAGATTCGAACACACAAGCGGTTGATCGACATTCTCCAGCCGACCGCGAAGACCATTGAGGCGCTCAACAAAGGCCTCAGCCTGCCGCCCGGAGTCGATATCAAAATCCGGGTGATCGGCACGAAAGGGTAGTCGGCAGGCTTGACAACGAGCCGGGACGCGATATCAAAATAATCCGCCCGTCGCGGAGCCAGTGCCCCGCGACGGGTTCGTTTTGGTGACGGAACATTGATCGGGCCTCGGGGCCGTCGGCATTCGGGAAACCGAACCACACAAGCGGGTGAGCAATCCCCCCCTTGGCCGACAACACTGCCCCGCCCGCTGCACAAGCGGACGGCCCGCCCGCCGAGCACACGCCGGCGGAGTTGTGAGGTAGCACGATGGCCAAGACCGCCGCCGACACGAACGGCACTGCCGTTCCCGTCCCCCCCGTTGCCGGGGCCAACCCGCTCGTGCGGGAGATCACAGGGATGATCTCCGTGCGGGTGGTGAACAAGGCCGGGGCCGAGGTGGGCACGGTGACCATCGACCCGGCCGAGTTCGGCGGGTCGATCAACCGCCAACTGCTGCACGACGTGGTGCTCATGTACCGGGCGAACCAGCGGGCCGGCACGCACAGCACCCTGCGGCGGGGGCAGGTGGCCGGCAGCACGAAGAAGTTGTTCCGCCAGAAGGGCACGGGCAACGCCCGAGCCGGCACCAAGCGGACGAACAAGCGGGTGGGCGGTGGCACGGCCAAGGGGCCGAAGCCCCGCGACTACGAGTACCACCTGCCGAAGAAGGCCGTGCGGGCCGCCACCCGCATGGCGCTGCTGAGCAAGTTCGCCGACGGCGAGTGCGTGGTGCTCGACGACTTCGCCCTGACCGGGCCGAAGACGAAAGAGATGGCCGGCGTACTGAAGGCGATCAAGGTGGGCACGAAGGTGGTGAAGAAGGTGGAGAACGACGTCGAGCAGAGCGTCGAGAAGGACGTGACGCTGTTCGACAGCACCGTCCTGATCGGCACCGCCGGGATGGACGCGGCGGTGTACAAGAGCGGGCGGAACATCGAAGGCGTGAAGGTGCTGCCCGAGGCCGAGTTCAACGCCTTCGTGGTGCTCAAGCAGAAGCGGTTGCTGCTGACGAAGGCGGCCCTCGAGAACCTGCGGGCGAAGCAGTAACCCGACCGCCGACACCAACCTGGAACCCGGAACGCAGTGACGGGGTGAATACTGATGGCTCGCACTCGACCACACCCGAAGCGGTACGAGCGGAAACTCAAGGCCCGCCAGCCGTGCGTCCACGGCGAGGCCGGCCTCGAACTCCGCCCGCACCAGGTGCTCATCCGCCCGCTGGTGACCGAGAAGGGCACGCACGCCGTCACCCGACGGAACGCGTACACCTTCGAAGTGCACATGCTGGCTGACAAGAACCTGATCACGGCCGCCGTGCAGGAGCTGTTCAACGTGCGGGTGGAAGCCGTCCGCACCCAGGTTCGCAAGGGGAAGACGACCCGCGTCCGCCAGAAGGTGGGCAAGAAGAGCGACTGGAAGCGGGCGGTGGTGACGCTGAACGCGGAAGACAAGATCGACTTCTTCTAACGGCCAGTGGTCGGGCGGGCGACTCCCGCCGTCGGTGACGAGAACGAAGTCGAAGGAGTGGGAGTAGGGCGGGCGAGTCGTCGTAGGCGACGACCCCCGCCGTCGGAGA
>JANNQE010001076.1:0-3182 GCA_031441625.1 Planctomycetia bacterium | reverse complement strand
GTCGGCGCGACGGAAGCCGTCGCTGGACCCACCCTACGGCAGCCGCCGCCGGGCCGCACGTTCTCCCCGTTCCGGGGAAGGGAGGGTGATATGGGCCGTCACACGGTCGAAGACGTCCGCGACATCGCACTCGTCGGGCATCGGGCCGCGGGCAAGACGAGCCTGGCCGATGCCCTGCTGTACGAGGCGCACGCGGTGGACCGCCTGGGACGAGTGGACGACGGGACCAGCTTCGCCGACACCGACGACGACGAGAGGCGACACCATTTCAGCATCGACACGCACGTCCTGCACGCCACCCACGCCGGCAAGTTCCTGAACATCCTCGACACCCCCGGCTCGCCCGACTTCATCGGGGCCGCCCTCGAAGGGCTGACCGCCGTCGAGACGGCCGTCATCGTGTGCAGCGCGGTGACGGCGGTGGAGGTGAACACCCGTCGCATGTTCCGCGAGGCCGGGAAGCGTGAGCTGTCCCGCGTCATCGTGGTGAACAAGATCGACGTCGAGCACGCCGACTTCGCCGCCGCCGTGGACGCCATCCAGACCGCGTTCGGCAACAAGTGCGTGCCGTTCAACGTGCCCGACGCGAACGGGGCCGGTTTCAGCAAGGTGGTGTGCGTACTCGACCCGCCGGACGCCGCCAGCGGCAACTACCCGGTGCCGCCCGACTCCGTCCGCACGCGGCTGATCGAGGCGGTGATCGAAGCCGACGAAGCGCTGATGGAGAAGTACCTGACCGAAGGCGACGTGACCCCGGACGAACTGGAAGCGGCCATCCCGAAGGCGCTCGAAGCCGGCACCCTCATCCCCATCTTCTGCACCAGCGCCACCAAAGACCTGGGCGTGAAAGAGCTGCTCGACGCGCTCAGCCGGTATGGGCTGAGTCCGACGTATGCGAAGCGGGTACTGAGCGGCATGGCGGTCGGGCACAACGGCACCATGAAGGCGGTCGAGCCGACCGAGCAGAGCGAGTTCCTCGGGTTCGTGTTCAAGGTGGTGAACGACCGCTACGTCGGGCACCTGAGCTTCATCCGCGTGCTGGCCGGGGTGCTCACGCCGAACCACCAGATCGTGGACGTGAACACCGGCAAATCGGTGCGAGTGGGGCAACTGCTGGAAGCACAGGGCAAGCAGTACGTCCCCGTTCCCGAAGCCGGGCCGGGCGACATCGTGGCGGTGGCGAAGGTCGACGGCTTGCACATCGGCGACACGGTGGCGTTCCGGGCCGACGCGCCCAAGCTGCCGCCGCCCGAGTTCCCGCACCCCATGTTCAGTGTGGCCATCGAGCCGAAGACCCGCGGGGACGAGCAGAAGGTGTCGGCCGGGCTGCACAAGATCGCCGAGGAAGACCCGACGGTGCGGATCGCCCCCGACCCGCAGACGCACGAGTTGGTGATGAGCGGCGTCAGCCAGCTCCACCTGGACGTGGTGCAGGAGCGGCTGAAGCACCGCTTCGACGTGGAGGTGAGCACGCGGGAGCCGAAGATCCCGTACCGCGAGACGGTGCAGGCCGAGGCCGCCGGCGACCACAAGCACCGGAAGCAGACGGGCGGGCGGGGGCAGTTCGCCGAGGTGCACCTGCGGATTCACCCGCTGCCGCGAACCATCACCAGCCAGGAGCAGTGCGAGGCCGAGTTCGCCAACCGCAGCAAGTTCGAGAAGATGCGGAGCGTGCACTACGACGCGGCGCACAACTTCGCGTTCATCGACCACATCGTCGGCGGCACCATCCCGAACAACTTCATCCCGGCCGTCGAGAAGGGGTGCAAGGAGATGCTCGTCCGCGGCGTGCTGGCCAACTGCCGCATTCAAGACGTGGCTGTGGAAGTCCACTTCGGCAAGTACCACGACGTGGACAGCAGCGAGGCCGCGTTCATGACCGCCGCCCGCCACGCCTTCCGCAAGGCGTTCGTGGCCGCCCGCCCGGCGCTCCTTGAGCCGGTGGTGAAGATGGAAGTGACCGCGCCGGCCAAGTTCACCGGAGCGCTCCTCGGCGACCTGGCGACTAAGCGGGCGCACGTCGAGAATCAGGACTCGCTACCCGGCGACCTGAACGTGCTGATGGCCCGCGCGCCATTGTCCGAGGTGGCGAAGTACGCCGCCCAGCTCGGCGGCATGACCCAGGGCCAGGGCAGCTACACCATCGAGTTCAGCCACTACGAGCAGGTGCCCGCGGCGGTGCAGCAGCAAGTGGTGACGAAGGCCGCTGTCAAGCATGAGGAGGAGTAGTACCACAACGGTTTGCCGCGAGCGCGCGAGCGGACGCCAACCCCGCGCGCACGCGCCCGCGCGGAGTCGCGGGCTGCGGCCGGCCGAACCGCCCGCGGGCGGGTGGCGTAACCAACACTGTCGGTGCGCCTCCCCGGTGCGGCCGGCGTCCCTATACTCATTCCACTCCCCTGTGTCCCCGTTCCGCCCGCGCTCCGGGCGAGAGAGGAACCCCCGATGCGGAAGCTGCTGTACGGCCTGCTCGCTGCCACCCTCGCCCTCGGCGGCGCGTTCGCCCAAGAGAAGAAGCCGGAAGACCCGAAGCCGGCCCCCAAGCCGGACGAGACGAAGAAAGTCGATCCTCCCGCCCCGGCCCCGGCCGGCACCGCCACGGACTACTACCCGCTCACCAAAGGGTCCAAGTGGACCTACACCATGGGCAGCACCGAGGTGGTGGTGAAGGTGACGGACGTGGACGCCAAGGACGGGTCGGCCAAGCTGGTGACCGAGCACAGCGGCAAGGCGGTGGCGAGCGAGACGATCGCCGTGAAGGCGGACGGCGTGTACCGCACCAAGATCAACGACATCGCCATCGACAACGGCGGGGTGAAGATCCTCGGCCTGAAGGACGGCAAGGCGACCAAGGGCGACAAGTGGGACGTGAAGGCCAAAGTGCAGACGAGCGAAGTGGCCGGCTCGTTCGAGACGAAGGACATCACCCCGACGCTCAAGGTCGGCACGACGGACTACAAGGACGTGGTGTACGTGGAAGGGCCGAAGTTCACCATCGCCGGCACCGACACCAGCGTCAAGTACTGGTTCTCCCCAAAGGTGGGCATCATCAAGCTGAGCTACAGCATCGGCGGCACCGAGAGCACCCCGCTCGAACTGAAGAGCTTCGAAGCGGGCAAGTGACCGCGGCCCGTGCGCACGAACGCGGCGGGAGGAGCGGTGACCCCCAGGGTTGGCACTCC
>JANNQE010001075.1:0-7964 GCA_031441625.1 Planctomycetia bacterium | reverse complement strand
GGGGCGACTGCGTCGGCCGCCCCTCGGGGGTTTGTTGGTCTGGGTTATCGGGTCCTGGGGTCCCCCCCGCCTTCGGCGCCCTCCACCCCTGGATAACGTCTCCCCCCGCTCCGCGGCGGGTGGCTGGTCTCCCTGAAACGGTGCGAGTGCCCTCCCATGCCCCTCAACCCCGCCAAACCGAAGCTCGCCTACCAGCTCACGTTCGAAGGCTCGTGGCCGACGGCCGTCGCGTTCGTCGGCCCGCGGAAGCTGGCCGCGGCGAACCAACTCGGCCACATCTACGTTTGGGATCTGCCCGAGAAGCCGCCCGAGTTCAAAGCCGACCCGAAGGCGGATCGCCTGGCCCCGAACGTGTGGCCCGCCCGCCGCCTCGACGGGCACACGAACGAAATCACCCGACTCGTCGCCACCCCCGACGGCAAGCTGCTCGTGTCCGCCAGCTTCGACAAGTCGATCCGCATCTGGCCGACCGACGCGCAGCCGGCGGGCAAAGCGGATGTGATCCTCGACGAAGACACCCGCAAGCGCGAAGCCAAGCGGCAGGGCAAGAAGGAACCCGCCGCGGCCCCTGGCGTGAGTGTTGAAACGCAGACCGCGTGCGACATTCTCGACGGGCACAAGGAGTGGGTGTACGCGCTCGGCATCAGTGGCGACGGCAAGCGAGTCATCAGCGGCGATGCCGCGTGCAAGACCGTCGTGTGGGATGTGGCCTCGAAGAAGCAAGTTTCGACGTGGGCCGGCCAGCCGTGGAACTGGGTGGTGGCGGCTTCCCTATCACCCGACGGCAAGACGGCGTTCGTGTCCGAGAACCGCTACAAGCGGGACGACTTCGACGTGCCCACGCCGGTGCTCAAGTCGTTCGACGCCGACTCGGGCAAGGAGAAGGTCGATTTCCTGAAGGTGCAGTTCCCCAAGTTCAAGCCGGAAGACCGCACCTACGGCGGGTCGCAACTGTGGCGGAAGTTCGTGGCGAACGGGCTGATCACGTCCGCCTGGAGTCCGGACGGCAAGCTGGTCGCGGCGGGTCAGGGGGGCGAGACCGACACCGGCAAGGTTCACCTGCTCGACGCCGAAACTGGCAAACTGATCCGCGACGTGGCCGGTCACATGTCGGGCATCACGGACGTGATCTTCAGCAGCGACGGCAAGTACACCGTGTCAGTTGGCCGCGACACGTGCGCGCGCGTCTGTCAGGTGTCGGACGGCAAGGAATTGGCGGTGCTGGGTGCGCCCCGCGGCGGGCAGTTCAAGGACTGGCTGAGTGCCGTCGCCCTGTCGCCGGACGAGAAGTTGCTGGCCGCGTCCGACATCGCCGGCCTGGTGCAGGTGTGGGAGTTCGGCGGGTGACACGGCCGATTCGTGTCCGCGGGGCGGTCGGCGGGTGCATATCTCCGGTGTACTGATCGCTTCCTCACACCGGAGATGACGATGAACTTCACCTTCCGCCCGAACGTCGAACGCCTGGATGCCCGCGAAATGCCCGCCGTGCTTGTGACGGGTGTGTTCGTCGCCCCCCCGCCGAACGCGGACGACGCCCCGGCCGACATCCGACTCGCCCCGGAGGCGGGTGCCGTCGAGAAAGGACCGAAGACCGCCGGCTACGACCTGAAGCAGTGGCCGAAAGTGTGACCGATCGGACTTACGGCAAGCGGGGGAGGCGGGCGACCGTCTCCCCCGCGGTCGTTTCCCCCCAGCCCCCGCTCACCGCGGGGCGAGGACGCGGGCGGCGACGGTCGGGCCGATCCGCGACAGGGGCAGCACTTCGACCGCCGCCTTCTTCTCCGCCGCCGCTTTGGGCATGCCGTACACCACGCTCGTGGCCTCGTCCTGCGCGATGGTGTGCCAGCCGGCCGCCCGCAGCCGGAGCAGCCCCTCGGCCCCGTCCGGCCCCATGCCGGTGAGCAGCACGCCGATGCCGCGGCGGGGCCACACGGCGGCGGCGCTGGCGAACAGCACGTCGGCCGACGGGCGGTACGGCCACGTCCGCGGGCTGGCCGTGTACCGCACGGTCAGGTCGGTGGTGAACTCCAGGTGGTCGTTGCTCACGGCCACCAGCACGGTGCCGGGGGCGGGGGTGTCGCCATCAGCCGCCGCCGTCACCGGCAGCTTGCACCGGGCGGCCAGCCACGCCACCAGCCCGTCGCCGAAATCGGCCGCGATGTGCTGGGCGATGACGACGCACGCCGGGAAGCCGCCCGGCAGCGACCCCAGCACCGACGCCAGCGCTTCCGGCCCGCCGGTGGACGAGCCGACGAGCACCAGCGGGGGCAGGTTGAGCGACTTCGCCCCGACCGGCCTGGGGGTCGGGTGGGCGGGCGGGGCGGGGTGATACCCGGAGCCGGTCACGTTCCGCCGGGCGGCGTCCAGCTTGGCCAGGCGGGCGAGCAGCGGCTGCGCCTTCTGCACCACCCCGCCGGCCGCGAATGTGGGCGTCTCCACCACGTCGAGCGCGCCGGCCCCCATCGCCCGCATCACCAGGTCGTAATTGCCGGGGATGGTGGACGTGACCACCACCACCGGGCAGGGGGCCTGCCGCATGATCGCCCGCGTGGCGTCCACCCCGTTCACCCGCGGCATCACCAGGTCCATGAGCACCACGTCCGGGCGGTCGGCGGTCGCCTTCGTGATGGCGTCGTCGCCGTCGGTCGCCTCCCACGCGACCGAGTACCCGGGCACGGACAGGACCGCCCGGCGGAGCACCTCGCGGGCGAGCGACAGGTCGTTGACGATGGCGACGCGCATTGAGCGTCCGAGGGTCGGATGTGTGGGCGCAGTGATTGTATGTCACACGCGGGCGGATCGGAGACCCGACCCTGTGGAAGGGGGTCGGCCGGTTGTGGCACCCACCCACGCGGTCGGGTCTCCGATCCGCTCACGTCGCCGGGCCGATCAGGTCTTCGACGGCCTCGATGAAGCGGTTGTCGTGGAACGCGCTCTTGGTCAGGTAGCAGTTGGCCCCGGCCTCCAGCCCGCGGAGGCGGTCCTCCTCCCGCTCCTTGTACGACACGATGACGACCGGCAGCTCCTTCAGGCGGGTGTCCCCCCGCACGGCCGCCACCAGTTGCAGGCCGGTCATCCGCGGCATGTCGATGTCGCTCACCAGCAGGTCGAACGCCTCCCCCCGCACCTTGTTCCACCCGTCCACCCCGTCCACGGCAATGGTCACTTCGTACCCCTTGTGGGCGAGTAACTGCCGCTCCACTTCGCGGACGGTGATGCTGTCGTCCACCACCAGCACCCGCTTGGTGCGGGCCTTGCCGGTCGGGCGGGTGTCGCACCGGGCGAGCGCGCCGGTCTGGATGTACTGGTCCATCGAGCGGATCAGGTCTTCGGCGTCGATGATGAGCACCGGCGAGCCGTCGTCCAGCAGGGCCGCGGCCGACAGGTTGGCCACCTTGCCCAGCCGCGGGTCGAGCGGGCGGACCACCAGGTCTTGTTCGCCGCGGAAGCGGTCCACCACCAGCCCGTAAGTGCCGGTGGCGTCACTCAGTAGCACCACGGCCAGGTCGTCGGACGGCGGCGGGGTGGCGGGCAAATCCAGCAGTTGGGCGGCCACCACCAGCCCCACATTGTGCCCGTCCACGCTCACGAACTGGCGGTGTTCGATCGACCGCACGGCCTCGCGGGGCACGCGGGTGAGGCGGTCGATCCGCGTGTGCGGGAAGGCGTAGGGTTCGCCCGACACGTCCACCACCACCGCCCGGATGACGGAGAGCGTGAGCGGCAGTTGCAAATGGAACGTGGTGCCGCGGCCGGCGGTGGTGGTGATGCGGACGTTCCCGCCCACCTTGCGGATGGTGTCTTGCACCACGTCCAGCCCGACCCCGCGGCCGGAAAACTCGGTGACGGCGCTGGCCGTACTGAACCCCGGCAGGAAGAGGAATTCGAGCAACTCCGCCTCGGTCATGCGGGCGGTCACGTCCGGCGGGCTGAGCTTGCGGTCGATCACCTTCTGTCGCAGGCGGTCGAGGCTCACCCCGCGGCCGTCGTCGGCCACCGTCACGTGCAACATGCCGGCCCGGTGTCGGGCGTCCACGCGGACTGTGCCTGCGGGCGGCTTGCCCGCGGCGGTGCGGTCGGCGGGCAACTCCATGCCGTGATCGACGGCGTTCCGCACCAGGTGCGAGAGGGGCGATTCCAGCTTGTCCAGGATGTCGCGGTCCACTTCCGTCGCCTCGCCGGCGATCACCAGCCGGGCCTCTTTGCCCATGCCGCGGGCCATGTCTCGCACCAGCCGGGGCAGCCCGCGGGCACCGTCGCCGAACGGCCGCATCCGGCTGACGATCACCTCGCGGTACAGCCGCGCGTTCAGGTCTTCGTTGCGGGCGGCGTGGTCCTCGAACCCGGCGGTCCGCTCGGTCAACTCGTTGCGACAGGCGTGGGCTTGGCGGCGGGCGTCGGACAGCATCACGGACAACTGCTCGGGGCGGGTGCCGACGGCGACGGCGTGAAAGGCGGCGTCGAGCGTCTGGGCCAGGCGGTCGTGCTCCTTCTTCAAGGCGAGCAGGTCGGCGGAGAACGACGGCAGCCAGCGGGCCTGCACGAGGGACTCGCCGGCCAGCCCCATCAGGCGGTTCAGGCTCTGTGCCGACACGCGGACGACCGACTCTTCGGGCGGGGGCGGTGGGGGAAGGGTTTCGGGTGAACCGGAGGTGTGGACCGCCGGGTGCTTCGACCCCTCACCCGGTTGCTGCGCAACCGACCTCTCCCCAGCGGGGAGAGGTGGGGCATGAACGGGTGTCCCCAACTGCGTAACTCGTATGTAGTTCACGCCAGACGAAAATTCAAGGAATGTGTGAAAATGAGCGAGGCGAGGCGTGAAGTGGTCTGCGAACGTCCTGATCTGTCCCGCGGAGCGTGCCGTCGACATGCCCCTGACGCACTCGGGAACGGCCCGGCATGTGATCGCGTGATGGCGTGTTGACACCGGGGTCGTCGTTCACGTCACAGCCCCAGCTTGTCCGCCAGCGCCTGCTTGGCCCGCTCGCGGCGGTGGCGGACGGTGCTCTCGTTCACCCCCAGCCGCTTGGCCACCTCCACGTTGGTCAGCCCCTCCAGGTCCACGTACTCGATCACGTCCCGCAGCTCGGGGGCGAGCGTTTCCAGCGCCTCGTACAGGCGGGCCGTCTCCTCCAGGCTCTCGGCCAGGGTGTCGGCCGACCCGTGCGGAGTCTCGGCGGCGGACAGGTCGGCGGACGGCAGCGGGGACATCTGCCGCACCCGCCGGGCCAGATCGAGCAGCAGGAACCGCAAGTGTTACGTGACCAGTCGCAGGCAGTCCTGGTGCGTCCTCAGACTGTCGGACACGCCCGGGTCGCGGACGGCCCGCTCCAGCCGGAAGTACACTTCGGACACCACATCGCCGGTCTGCTCCTGCACCCGCGGGTAGTCGCCGAGCATGACGCGGGCGCGGCGCTGGATGCGGCGGAACATGACGGTGATGAGCCGGTCGCCGGTCGCCTTGCGGTCGGCCGGGGCCGTCCGCCGCAAGGCGTCGACGGCCGAGTCGATCTCATCGAGCGTGTCCACGGTGATGTTTTTTTGGAAAGGGTGCCGAATCGGGTCGCGGCCACCGCTGGGGGTGTTGAAGGTGACCCGTGGCCACCCGTCCCACCCAAGAAGCCGACCGTGCGGTGAGTTCCGTTCACAACTGCCGCCGGATTCGCGACATTAGTCTATCGTGTTTGATCGGGTCGTGAAGTGGTTCGATGAGGTCGGCGGGACGTCAGCGTTGGGGAAGTCCAGACTCAAGGGCCGATTGGTGACGTGCAATCGCTACGCGGATCAGGCCTCATCGACGCTGACGCCGCGTGCCCTCATTCCACACTCTCCGGAGATGTCACTGATGAGTGCGACCTTCATTCCACTGATCTTCGTGGGACTGGCAATCTTCGCAGGCTGTCTTGTCGCGTGGATGTTGCGCACGGATGCGGTCATCGTTCAGGGGCAACTGTACCGCCGAGAAACACACCCCATCGGTTTCTGGGGGGCCGTCGTCAGCATGAGCGTTTCCTGCCTCGTAAACCTGGGTGTGGCGGTCTGGATCGCGCAACTGATGTGGATGGAAGAGCGAGGGATCAGGTAACGACGTGTGGTTGAGTTCGTCTCACGATTCAAATGAAAGGTGGTGCGGTACAACAAAGTCGCGATGACTCGCCTGTAACGTCCCGCCCGCCCGACACCGTAGATGGGCCGCCCATGCCGAACGACGACCGCCTGTACGACCTGCTCGACACGTATTGCGAACTGCTCGCCCGCGGCGGGGAAATCACCCCCGCCGCGTTGGGCACGCCGACACGTTCGCCCAACTGGTGAACCTGCACCGCCGCTCCCAGGCCATCGAGAATCGTCTCAGCCCGGTACGGATGCCCGACCCGCGGCCGGGCGTGAGCACCGACCGCTACCAAACCACCCGCCTGCTCGGCAGCGGCGGGTACGGGGACGTGTTCCGCACCGACGACCGCGAACTCGGCCGGGCCATCGCCCTCAAGGTGCCGCGGGTGCTCCGCACCGCCCCCGAGGAGGTGAACGCCCGCCGACGGGCCGAAGCGGTGCTCATCGGCCGACTCGACCACCCCGGCGTGCCGGCCGTCCACAGCCTGGGCACCGACGACCGCACCGGCCGCCCGTTCTACACCATGCGGCTGATCGACGGCCACACCCTGGCCGACGCGACCGACCGCCTCCACCTCGCCTTGCCGCCCAAGCTGTCCGCCCGCGAGTTCGGCGACCGCCTCCGTCCGCTGTTGCGGCGGTTCGTGGCGATCTGTGCGGCCGTCGCTTATGCCCACAGCCGCGGGGTGATTCACCGCGACTGAAGCCGCTGAACGTCATGCTCGGGGCGTTTGACGTGACGCTGGTGATGGACTGGGGGCTGGCGCGTGCCGTCCGATCCGTCGGCGGAGGCGAGAAGGATGTGATCACCGCCGCCATCCCGGCCGGGCAGACGGCCGGGGCGGTCAGCACCATCGGGCACATCGCGCCGGAGCAGTGGGCGGCCGATCCGGGCCTCGACCACCGGGCCGACGTGTACAGCCTGGGGGCGGTCCTTTACCACCTGCTGGCCGGCCGCCCGTCGCTGCTGCCGGCCGAGATCGGCGATGGCTTCAGGGCGGAGAGCGTGCGACCGATTCGCGGGGTACGGGCAAACCTGCCGCCGGCGCTGGTGGCGGTGTGCGAGAAGGCGATGATCGCACACCCGGCCGCCCGGTACTCGCCGGCGGCGGACCTGTCGGCCGACGTGCAGGCGTGGCTGGACGACGGCCCGGTGGGGGCGTGCCGCGAGCCGTGGGTGGACCGCGCCGCCCGCTGGACCCGCCGCCACCGCACGGGCGTGTCGATCGCGGCGACGGCGGTCCCGCTGCTGGTCGCGCTCGGCGTAGGGGCGTGGCTGGCGAGCGGCATCCTAGCCCGGATTATTCAGGAGCGCATGCCAGACAATCGTTTCTCGTCGTCAGGAACGTGTTTCTGGCCGCAGAAGTGCCCTTTCGGTCGATCCAGGCGCACCGCCCCCTACCCCCATCCCGTTTTTCGCGTTGTTCGGGCTTCATCCGGACCAGAAGTGTGCGACGGCCGGACGCCGACAGACGTGCTCCGCCACCCGCTCGAAGAATTGCCGGTTCGGCCAACTGCCGCTCAATCTCACCACGATGCGGCGGCAACTCACCACCACCGAGGCCGCCACCTTGATCAGGAGCATTCGCCACGTCGCCGGGTGGCCTTCGCCCAGCGGATCCCGGCGACGACGGGCGTTCTGGTATCGCTTCCGCGCCGGCTCGGGCAATGCGGCCACCGGGACATCGCCCGCGGGGGCCGGCGGCGGGTCGGCAATCTCGCGACGCAACCGCACCAACAGGTTCAACGCCGCCGCGTGCAGGTACAGCCGGAAGTAGTTGGCCACGAACCGGTGGTCGCTCAGCCGGCCCATCGCCATCCCGCACTTGAACTCCTTGTTGCGGTTCTCG
>JANNQE010001074.1:0-2678 GCA_031441625.1 Planctomycetia bacterium | reverse complement strand
GTGGGTGGAGTGCGGAGGTGTTTGACCTCGCCACCCGCGGCCCTTGCGGGCCGGGTTCACCAGGAAGTCGCCCGCCCGGTGGCGGTTTCTGACCGACCGGCACAACCCCTACCGGGCATTGGGCGGGGGTGAAAACGTCCGACCCCGCCGGGGATGCCCTTTGCAGTTGACCGGCGGTCGGGTACAACATTCTTCTACGGCCCGGAACGGGACGCCGTCCGGAATTCATTCTTCCCCCGTCGAGGTAGTCATCATGGCTTCGCGGCCCCGTGCGACCCTGAACGTCATTCCTCTCGAAGACCGCATCACCCCGGCGGCGTTCCTGGACGGCCAGGCGGTGCTGGCCTTCCACCCCGGGGCCGAACAGACCGGGCTGGCGGCCGTGCTCGCCACCCCCGGCGTGGTCGAGGCGAAGGGGGTCGGGTTCGGCGTGTACCGGGTGAGGTTCCAGACGAGCATGCCGGTGCCGGCGGCGGTGAGCACCCTGACCGCGCTGCCGGGGGTGCGGTTCGCCGAGCCGGACTACAAGCTGGAGAAGGACGCCGTCCCGAACGACGCCCGGTTCAGCGAGCAGTGGGCCCACCGGAACACCGGGCAGACGGGCGGGACGGCCGGCGCGGACGCCAACTCCGTCGCCGGGTGGGACATCAATTTCGGCACCCGCGGGACGATCGTGGCGGTGCTCGACGACGGGGCGGACTACACCCACCCGGACCTGGCTGCCAACATGTGGCGGAACCCCGGCGAGACGCCCGGCAACGGCACCGACGACGACGGCAACGGGTACGTGGACGACGTGTTCGGGATCAACGCCGCCGACAACAACGGCGACCCCATGCCGCAGGCCGGGAACACGCACGGCACGCACGTGAGTGGCATCGTCGCCGCGGTCGGGGACAACGGGATCGGCGTCACGGGGGTGGCGAGGAACACCCGGTTGATGGCGGTGGACATCTTCGGGGCCAGCGGCGGCGGGATGAGCGCGGCGGTGGCCGGGTTCCAGTACGCCATCGCCAACGGGGCGAGGGTGATCAACGCCAGTTGGTCGTTCATCGACGCACCCCGCCCGGCCGCGCTCGAGATGGCGGTGGCGGCGGCCAAGGCGGCCGGGGTCATCCTGGTGTGCTCGGGCGGCAACCAGTCGCGGGACAACGACGCCCACGACCGCTGGCCGAGCAACTTCATCGACCTGCACGACAACGTCGTCCCGGTCGCCGCCCTCGACCACAACGACCAGTTGGCCAGCTTCTCCAACACCGGCCTCACCAAACTGCCCCTGGGTGCCCCGGGCGTGGACATCCTGAGCACCCTCCCCGGCAACGGGTACGTGCTGAACAGCGGCACCAGCATGGCCTCCCCGCACGTGGCCGGGGCGGTCACCCTCGCCTTCGACCAGTCGCCCAGTTCCACCTACGCCGACGTGGTGCGGGCCTTGTTCGAGTCGGTCACCCCCATTCCCGCCCTGACCGGTCTGACCAGCACCGGCGGCAAGCTGAACTTGGCCGGCCTGCTCGGCCGACTGGGCAGCAACGTGTTCGCCACCGGGGCGGGCGAGGGGGGCGGGCCGCACGTGAAGGTGTATCGGGCGAACGGCGTGCTCGCCACCCAGTTCATGGCGTACCACCCGAGCTTCACCGGCGGGGTGCGGGTGGCCACCGGGGACGTGACCGGCGACAAGCAGTCGGACATCGTCACCGTCCCAGGGCCGGGCGGCGGCCCGCACGTGAAGGTGTTCGACGGCCGCACCGGCGCGGAAGTGTACAGCTTCATGGCCTTCGAGCCGACCTTCCGCGGCGGCCTGACGGTGGCCACCGGGGACGTGAACGGGGACGGGCGGGCGGACATCATCATCGGGGCGGAGGCCGGCGGCGGCCCGCGGGTCCGCGTCTTCTCCCGCCTCACCCCGACCGGCGGCCTCACCAGCATCGCCGACTTCTTCGCCTACGACCCGGCGTTCACCGGCGGGGTGCGGGTGTCCGCCGGGGTGTTCACCGCCGGCAGCATGCAGGCCGACCTGATCACCGCCCCCGGGGCCGGCGGCGGCCCCCACCTGAAGCGGTTCTCGGCCGCCACCATTTCGAACCCCAACCCGACCGTCGTCATGCAGACGATGGTGGGCGACGCGAACGACCGCTCCGGCCTGTGGATCGCGGCCGGCGACCTGACCGGCGACGGGGTGGCCGACGTGGCCACCGGCGTGGGCAGCGGTACCGCCACCGTCCGCGTGCTCGACGGCCGCTCCCTCGCCCCCATCCAGACCCTCCGCAACCCGACCAGCGGCGAACTGCCCGGCCTGACCAACCCGAACTCGTCCACCCAGGTGGGGTCCACCACCCCGCCGCCGACCAACAACGGCCTGCTCGCCCCGGGCTCCGTTCCGGGCTCGCTGCCGTTCACCGGCAACTCGGCCGTGCCGGGCGGGAGCAATCGGTTCGGCGTGCGGGTGGCCGTGCAAGACGTGAACGGGGACAAGAAGCCCGACCTGATCCTGGCCGGCGGGCCGTTCGACTCTCCCACCATCTCCCTCCTCGACGGCCGCACGTACGCCACCCTCAACTCGTACCTGGCCTACGACCCGCAGTTCTTCGGCGGCGTGTACGTGGGCGGCGTCGGCGCGTGAGTGGGCGGTGAGTGTGAACCGGCGGCGTGAGCCGCCGGGTGGTTGAAAAGCCACCCGG
>JANNQE010001073.1:0-15160 GCA_031441625.1 Planctomycetia bacterium | reverse complement strand
CGCCCCCGCCAGGGCCGCCAGGTTCGGGATCACCACCGTCACGTCGCGCAAATCGAACACGCCGGTCACGTGGTCGGGCGATACGTTCAGCCGTCGGCGGGTGGGCAAATGGGGCAGCGGCAACGGCAGCACCTTCACCCCGTCGCCGGCGAGCAAGCCTACCGTCTCCCGCGCCGGCGTTCGCACCAGCACCACCCGCCGCGAAGTCGGAGCCGGCACGTCTACCCCGCACCACTGCGCCACGTCGATCACCGTCACCGCCTGCCCCCGCCACGAGATCACCTCGCGGACGTGCGGGCGGCTGACCGGCACCGGCGTGCCCGCCGGCGGGTCGGCGATCTCGGCCACGCACCCGGCCGGCACCCCGAACCCCACCGCCCGCCCGCCGAGCGCCGCACAGTCTGATTGCGCGAACAGCACCAGCCGGTCGGCCGGCTTCGCGTTCGCCCGCGGCGGCGGTGTGGTCGCCGGTCGGTCGGTCGGCTCCGGTTCGCCCATCAACAATCGTTCCGGGTCGAGCAGCAGCAGCGGCCCGTCGGCGTGGTCGAGCACCCCGGCGAACGGCCCGCCGCGGCCGGCCGACCGCGGCACCGGCCGCACGCCCGCCGTCTCGCGGTCGCCGGAGGCCACGCGGTCCACCAGCAACCCCACCTTCAGCCCGTGCAACTCCAACAGCACCACCTGCCCGCCGCGGCGGTCGGCCCGCTCGGGCAGACCCAGGCACTCGGCCAGTTCCATCACCGACCACTCGCCGGCGCGGTTGACCACGGAACCGAGCGTGCCCGGCTGGTCGTTCGCGCGGATGCGGTCGGCCCGCTCCACACCGAACACGCGGTCGAGCGGCAGGCCGACGGCGGTGTTGCCGACGGTCAGGCGGATGACGCGGGCGGGGGCGGCGGGGGCGGTCACGGGCGGACTCCGGGTCGGGCGGACGGCGAACACGCGGGCGTCATGCGGGGCGGCCGACGCGGGTGAGATGGCGAATGACGTCGGCCAGCGAGTCGTCCTGGTACGGCTTCACCAGGTACGCCGACGCGCCGAGGTCCATCGCCTTCTTGCGGTGCTTCTCGGTCGCACGGGACGTGATGACCACCACCGGCAGGGCGGTCATGCCGGGCGTGCCGCGGATCGAACCGAGCAGTTCGTACCCGTCCATCCGCGGCATCTCCAGGTCGCTCAGCACGACGTCGGGCAGCGGCCCGCGGCGGAGCAGTTCGAGCGCGTCGGCCCCGTCCTTCGCCGTGGTCGCCGTCCACCCGCACCGTTCCACCAGCCGGGTGAGCACCCGCCGCACACTCGGCGAGTCGTCCACCACCAGCACGTTCAGCCCGCCGCGGGTGCGGGTCGGCGTCGCTTCGGTTCGCACCGGAGCGGCGGCTCGCACGGCCGCCGGGCGGATGAGTTCGGCAGGGTTCAGGATGAGCACCACTCGCCCGTCGCCGGTGAGCGTCGAACCCGACACCCCCGGCACCCGCTTCAGGTGCGACCCCAGCCCCTTCACCACGATCTCCCGCCCGCCGAGCAGCGTGTCCACCACCACCGCGGCCCGCCGGTCGCCGGCCCTCACCAGCAGCACCGGCGGCTTGGCGGTCGGCTCGTCGGCCGACGGCGGCAGTCGAAGCGCGGCCGACAGCCGCACCACCGGGTACACCTGATCGCCCACCCGCATGAGCGGCTCGCGGCCGATCTTCTCCAGGTCGGCGTCTTCCAGGCGGCGGATGTGTTCGACCGCGTCTTGCGGGATGGCGAACGTCTGCCCGTTGGCGGTAACGAGCAGCGCCCGCGTGACGGCCAGGGTCATCGGCAGCCGCACCACGAACGTCGTCCCGCGGCCGGGCTTCGACTGCACCGCCACGGTGCCCTTCAGCCCTTCCACTTTCGCCCGCACCACGTCCAGCCCGACCCCGCGGCCGGACAACTCGCTCACCACGTCCCGCGTGCTGAACCCGGCAGTGAACAGGAACCCGAACAACTCTTCGTCCGGCATCCGGTCGGCGTCGTCGGCGGTCGTCAGGCCGCGCTCGACCGCCTTCGCCCGCACCGCGGCCGGGTCGATACCCCGCCCGTCGTCGGCGATCTCCAGCACCACGCTGCCGCCCTCGTGCCCGGCCTTCAACCGGATGGTGCCGTGAGGCGACTTGCCCAGCGCGGCCCGCACCTCCGGCGTTTCCAGCCCGTGATCGACGGCGTTGCGAAGCAGGTGCAACAGCGGGTCGGCCATCGCGTCGAGCACCGTCTTGTCGAGGCCGGTGTGTTCGCCATCGATCACCAACTCGGCCTGCTTGCCGGTCTGTTGGGCGGCGGTCCGCACGGTGCGCTGAAGCTTGCTCGCGGTCGTGCCGAGGGGCACCATCCGCAGCTTCATCAGCCGGTCTTCGATTTCACCCGTGAGCCGCGCCTGACGGGTGAGCAGCCCGTCGAAGTCGGTGCGGAGGTGGCCGAGTTCGCCGCCGAGCGTTTGCACGTCGGCGGTCGCTTCGGCCAGGTCGCGGCTGATCAGGTGGAACTCGGTGTAGCGGTCGAGTTCGAGGTCATCGAACCCTTCGGTCGCCTTGCCCGCTTTCCCGCCGCCCAGCGCCGCCGCCTCGAAGCCTACTTCCAGCTTCGCCGACGACCGCCGCAGGCGGGTGGTGCTCGGCTCCATCTCGGCGAGCAGGCGGGCGAAGTCGGCCGACCGCTGCTCGAACGACGTGCGGGCGATGACCAGTTCGCCGATCAGCTTGCCGAGTTCGTCCAGTTTGCCGATGGGCACCCGCACCGACGCCTCGGCAGTGCGGACCGTCGTGCGAGACGGCGTTGGGACCGTGACCACTTCGGGTGCGGTTTCGATCACGGCGGTCGGCGCGTCGGGCGCGCCCACCGCGAGGGCGGCATCCAGGCGGGCGAAGAGCGGGGCGAACCCGCCGGCGGTCGGGCGGCCGTTCACCACGTCGTCGATGGCGTCGGTGGCGGCCAGCAGGGTGTCCACCTCCTCGGGCGTGGCCACCCGCTCGGCGTCGTAGTACAGGTCGAGCAGGTCTTCCATGCGGTGGGCGAGGGCGGTCACGTCCTTCAAGCCCACCAGTGCGGCGGACCCTTTCAGCGTGTGGGCCGAGCGGCGGACCTGTTGCCAGCGGTCACGGTCGCCCGGTTCCTTGCGGGCGGCCACCAGCAAGCCGGACATCGACCGCAGGTGCTCGTCGGCCTCCACGCGGAACACTTCGAGCAGCTCGGCCGCCGCGTCGGGTAGTGCCGCCAGTTGCGGAGCGGGAACGCGCGGCGGGGGCGGAGCGATGAAGGTGGTGGGCGGGTGAACGGCCGCGGCGAAGTCGGGGAATGGCAGGTCGTCGTCGGCGAGTGTGTCGTCGGTGGAGCCGAACGGCGGCGGGGTGTGTAACAGGTCGTCGGGGGCGGCGAACGTGACCCGCGACGGGGTGAGCGAAAACATCACCGCGTCGCCGGCGAGTATGGCGAGCGCGTCGCTCGCGCGGCCGACGATCAGCCCCTCGTCGAGCGAGTCGTCCCGTACGCCGTCGAGGTACGTTTCGACCGCCCGCACGCCGGTCTCGAGTGCGGCGTAAACGTCCGGCGAACCGGCGAGCACGCCGAGTTGTAGCCGCTCGATGACCGCTTCCAGTTGGTACGCGATGTGGCTCAGGCCGGACAGCCCGACGAGCGCGGCGGCACCCTTGATCGTGTGCGTGCCCCGCTGCACTTCCTCCAGCACGTCGGGCGTAACGGGGTCGGCGCGGAACCGCACCAGCCCGTCGCGGACGGCCGGCAGGTAGCCGCGGGCTTCGTCAAGAAACCCGAGCAGGGTGTCGCGGTCGATCACGGGAGTCATCGGTGGGGATCCGAAAGGTGGTAGGTGCCGCGAGGTGGGCGGTACGACTGGTAGGGTGGCCCGCTCTCGCCGAGAGCGGGAATCCGAACCCGCCACCCTACTCCGGTCGGCGTTACCGCACGCCGGTCGGCAGGCGGCCGATGCCGCTCGCCTGGTCGCCGGGAATGCCCATCGAGTACGCCGCCGGCAGGCGGAAGCGGGCGACCGACTCGCGGAGTTCGTCGGCCAGCCGCGCGAGCGTGTCCACCGACTCGGCCGTCTGCTTGGTGCCCACCGCCGTCTGCTGGGTGATGGTGTTGATGTCGCCCATCGACCGCGACAGGGCTTCCGACCCGCGGGCCTGCTGCTTGGACGACAGGGAGATGGACTCGATCAGTTCGGCCAGCCGCACGGCCACCGTCTCGATCTCGTTAAGCGACTGCCCGGCGGACGCGGCCACCTTCGACCCGCTCACCACCTCCTGGATGTTCTTTTCCATCGCGGCCACGGCTTCGGTCGTCTCGCCCTGCACGGCCCGCACCAGCCCAGCGATCTTCTTCGTCGCCTCGGTGCTCCGCACGGCCAGCCGCTCGACCTCCTCGGCCACCACCGCGAACCCGCGGCCGGCGTCGCCCGCCGCCGCCGCCTGGATGCTGGCGTTCAGTGCCAGGATGCTCGTGCGGTCGGCGATGTCGTCGATGAGTTGCACGATCTGGCCGATCTCCTGCGTCGTCTCGCCCAGCCGCTTGATCCGCTTGCTCGTCTCCTGGGCCTGCTCGCGGATGCGGGTCATGCCGTCGATGGTGCTCTTCACCGCCTCGTTCCCCTGGCGGGCGGCCGACAGCGCCTTCTGGGCCACCGCGGTGGACGTGACCACCTTTTCGGACACCTGCTGGATGCTGGCGGCCATCTCGCTCAGAGCGGCCGACGTGCCGGTGATCTGCTCGGCCTGGTTCTCCGCCCCGCCGGCCAGGTGCTCGGCCGACGTGTGAATCTGCGTGGCGGCGGTGGACACTTGGAGCGTGGCCGACTGCACGTTCGAGATGATCCGCCGCAGTTGCTCGATCATGTAGTTGAAGCTGTCGGCGATGGCCCCGGTCATGTCGGCCGTCACCTCGGCCTCTTTCGTCAGGTCGCCGTGGGCCACCCCGCCCACCTCGTCCAGCAGCTTCATGATGCTCCGCTGGATCTCCTCCTTCTCCCCCCGCGACTGCACCAGCGCGAGCACGTCGTCGAGCATCCGGTTCAACCCGCCGGCCATCTGGCCGATCTCGTCCGAACTGTTCACCGCCGTCCGCGAGGTGAAGTCGCCGGCCGCGATCTTGCTGAACATGGCGTTCATCTCGCCCACCGGCTTGGTGATCGACCGAGCGACGAACACGGCCACCGCCGCCACGGCCAGCAGGCCGAGGGCCGTGCCGAGGAGGGCGAGCAGGTTCGTCTGCGAGTACCCGCCGGCCCGCTTCTCCAGCAGGTCCACCAGCAGAGGGTCGAAGGTGTCGTACAGCTTGGCGGACGCGGCCACGGCGGCGGCACCGGAGGCGTGCGCTTCGGCCGCAGTCAGCGGCTTGCCGTCCATTGCCCACCGCACCTTGCCGGCGAACTCGTCCACCGCCCGCGAGTACCCGTCTTGCGCCGCTTCCATCTTGCCCTTCAGGGCCGTCGGGTTGGCCGCCACCGCACGCCCGGTCTCCTTCTCGATGTTCTCCTTCGTCTGCTGCACCTTCCCGAGCTGCACGTTCACGTCGATGATCTCTTGCTGGGTGAACGTCACCTTGCCGTCCGGGCTGCGGGCGGCGGCGGCGGCCACGACGGCTTGCAACTTGCCCACCTCCTCCGACCCGAGCAGGCTGTTCGCCAGCATCATGTCTTGCAGGTAGTAGGTGTCGGCCACCGGGTCGAGGATCAGGTTCGAGATCTCCCACACGTCGGACACCAGCGTTTGCAGTTGGCCGATGACGGCCGAGTGCCGGTCGAACGAGTCGGCCGGGCTGGTCATGCCGCCACGGCCCTTCAGCGCGGTCCACTCGTCCTTCACCTTCTGCCACGACCGCCGCTCGCCCGTCTTGAACTCCGCCCCCAGCTTGGCCTCGGCCTTGTCCGCCTCGGCGATGGTGTCGTCGATCTGCCCGGCCGTCTTGGTCAGTTCGGCCTGGGCAGTCTTGTCGCCGGCGGCCACTCGCCCGGCGAGCGAGCGGTGCCGGCCGAGTTGCACGTTCAGCTCCTTCAGCGGGCGAAGAAACTCCGCCCCGCGGACTTCGGCCTTGGCCACGCCGATGTCCTTGTTGTTCTGCACCACCACGAGGTACAGCAGGGCGGCCACCGGCACCAGGAACGGCGCGGCGATGAGGGCACACTTCTGCCACAGTTTCATGTGGCGGAAGCTGAACCAGGAGTTCCAGGCGGATCGGGGCATGACGGACCTCGCGGGGGGCGGAGTGGGGGTGCAGTCGGGGTTAAGCGGTGACGGCGTGCAGTTCGTCCGAGCGGAGCAGGCGTTCCAGGTCGAGCCGCGGGATGAGCCGCTGCTGGTGCTCGCACACGCCGGCCAGGAACGGGGTGACGCGGTCCCCCTCGGAGGCGGGCGGCAGGGCGGGGCCGTCGGTCGGCAGGCGGCGGATGCTCGCCACCTCGTCCACCAGCAGGCCGACCACCAACTCGCCGTCGGCGGTGTGCGCGATGAGCAGCCCGCGGCGGGTCGAGGCGGGGCGGTCGTCCAGTTGCAGGAAGCCGGGCAGATCGACCACCGACACCACGTCGCCCCGCACGTTCGTCAGCCCGACCAGCCAGCCGGGGGTGCCGGGCACCGGGGTGACGGCCGGCGGGCGGATGACTTCTCGCACTTGACTGATGGGCACGGCGAAGCGGGTGCCGGCGATGTCGAACAGCACGTGCCGTTCGCCCCGAATCGCCTGGGCCGCGGGCCGCTGCCAGTCGTCCGGCACGCCGGACTGAACGGCCGTGAGCGCTGCGTCGAGCGACGACCCGCCGGCGCGGGGGTCGATCTCGCACCACAGGCTGCCGCCGGTGTTGGCCGTCAACCCGCCGGCCGACTCCGCCCCGGCCCGCAGCCACGCCAGGCCGGGCGCGTGCCCGCGAACGCGAGCGGTGAGCGTGCGGGTTTCGCCCGCCTTCAGGTCGGCCGCCGGCCAGTCGATCCGCTTGCCAGCCCGCCCGGCAGCGGTCAGTTCGTCCGGCAGGGCCAGCCACACGCTCACGCCCCGCACCTCGGCGGCCGAGCGGTTGTGAACGGTCACGCCGATGTCGGTCTCGGCGTCGACCGGCACGGTCTTGTCATGAACCAACTCGACGGCGATCTCGGGTGCGAACGCGGTGGTCGTGAACTCGACCGTCGTGGACGAGTGTTCGGCGTCGGCCGCGATCCGCCACGTGGCGACGCCGGCCCAATCGGGCGTCAGCGTCAGCTCACAGGTGGCGGAGTCGCCCGGGGCGAGCGGGGCGAGTTCGGCCACCAGCTCGGGCGGGCCGGTCGGCCCGGTCAGCCGCACGCGGATGTCGGCGGTCGCCGCTTCGCCGGTGTTCGTCAGGGTCAGTCGAACGGGGAACGCTTCGCCCGCCGGCACCTCGTTCGGACCGCTCGCGCTGGCGGACAGCTCCGCAGTCGCCTCGCGGGTGAAGCTCACTTCACCGGCAGCGGGCGGGGCGACACGGGCGTGCGTGGTCAGGAAGAACTTCGTCCGCACCTCCCACACGTCGCCGGCGGCGAGGTCGCCCACCTCCCACACCAGTCGGCCGGATTCGGACCGCATCGGGCGGTTGGCCGTCACCCGCTTCACACGATCCGGAATGGGCAACGACACGAGAACCGCACCGGCCCCGCGGGTGGCGTCGGCCGTCACCAGCATCCGCACGTGCAGCAGGTCCTCGCGCTGCTCCACTTCGACCGGCAGCGGGCGGACGATGCGGGCCGAAGTCGCCGTGGCCACCGGCGGCGACGGCGCGAGCGATACCGTTCGCACGGGGGGCGGGGTGACGGCCGGCGGCGCCGGGGAGGGGAACCGCGGGGCCGGCGCCGGCGTGACTGTCAGGTCGACCAGCTCGGGCGGGTCCGGCAGGTCGGGCAGGCCCGGCCACACGTCGTCGGGCAGGTCGGGCAGGTCGGACGGGAAGCCCGTCGCCGGCTCGTCCAGCCCGTCGAGGAAGTCGGGGGTGTCACCGGTGGGCATCTCAACTCCGGATCGGGCGTGTCAGCGGGGGCCGAAGTCAGATGAGCTTGGCGACGGCCGATTGCAGTTCGGCCTCGGTGAACGGCTTGGTCATGTACGCATCCGCCCCCTGCTTCATGCCCCAGAACTTGTCGCTCTCCTGGCTCTTGCTGGTGAGCAGGAGCACCTTGATGTTCTGGGTCGCCGGGGTGCTCTTCAGGTGGCGGCACACCTGGAAGCCGTTCTTCTTGGGCATCACCACGTCCAGCACCACCACACGCGGCGACTCGCGGGTGGCCTTGTCGATGGCGTCGTCGCCGTCCACGGCGGTGATGATGCGGTAGCCCTGCGCGTGCAGGGCGGCGGCCACCATCTTCTGCTCGGTCGGGCTGTCGTCGGCCACGAGAATGATCTCGTTCGGCATGGGTCTCACTCCTTGTGAGCGGGGGAACATCCGAACGGCGTAACCCCGCCGTCGAGGGCCGGCGCGCGCCGGGAGAGGTCAGGCGCTCGCCTGCACGGGTACCAGCTTGGTGACGGCTTTGAGCAGGCGGTCGGGGTCGAACGGTTTGGTCAGGTACTCGGCCGCCCCGGCCCACTGGCCGCGGAGCTTGTTGAAGAAGCCGTCCTTGCCGGTGAGGAAGATGACCGGCACTTTGGCCGTTTCGGGGCTGGTGCGGAACAGCTTGCACAGCTCGAACCCGTCCATGCCGGGCATGTTCACGTCGAGCAGGAACAGCTTGGGCGCGCCACTCAGCCGCACCCGCTCGGCCGCCTCGTACCCGTCGCCGGATTCCACCACCTGGTAGCCGGCGGCGGTCAGGGTGGCGGACACCAGCTTGCGGACGGTCGGGCTGTCGTCCACCACCAGCACCTGCGGGCGGGGGGCGGCGGCGCGGGCGGCGCGGTAGGTGGCCAGCCGCTCGACGGCCACGCCCATCCGCGAGTCGGCCGTGCGGCCGGCGGTGGCCGACCGCAGGGTGGTGATGGCCTCGTCCACGTGCCCCAGGTTCAGGTAAGCCAGGCCGAGGGCGAAGGCGGCGGCGGGCGTCGGCTTGGCCGTCAGGTCGGCGTACAAGCGGTGGGCGGCGGCCTCCACCTGCGGGCGGTCGGCCCCGGTCGGCTTGTCGAACGCGGCCGGGTTGTCGAGCGACACGACGGCCTTGCAGCCGGGGCAGACGGTCTCTTTCTGGTACGACGTGCGGGCGCACAGCGGGCACGCCCACACCGCCTTCACCTGCGCCTCGAACTTGGCCAGCCCCTGCCGCGCCCGCGTGTTGTTCGGGTTCAGGGCGAGGACCGCCCGCAGGCACTTGCACCCCTCCTCGGGCGCGTCCTCCACCCCCGCCCGCCACAGCCACGCCGTCTCGTTCTTGGGGGCCAGGGTGGTGGCCTCCCGCAGCCACGCCCGCGCCCTCTCCTTCTCCCCACTTTTCACGGCCGCGGCCCCGGCCCGCACGAGGGTGTCGGGCAGGGCGGCGGAGGCATGGCGGTTGGTCGGGTCGATGGCCAGCACCTGCCGCAGGCAGTCGATGGCCTCGGTCGGGTCCTCCACCGCGCTGGCCAGCCACAGCCACGCCAGGCCGTTGCGCGGCTCGCGGGCGGTCACCAGCCGCAGGAGCGACTGGCCGTTCGCCTTGTCGCCGCCACGCACGCAAGCAATCCCGTCGCGCAAGTGTTGCGCGGTCGTCGCTTCGGTAAGCACCGCTTCTTCCTCCCTGCGACCGATGAACGTGTGTCGGCCGATCAGTCCGGAAATCAGGCAGAACGTGGAAACCTTGAACGCGGTCGGAGACGTGTCAACAAATGCGACGGATTAACCCTTTTTGGGGGTGGGAACCTACGGGCGGCCACACGGCGGAGGCGTAGGTGTGAGGCGGGTGACGAAGACGGGCGAGCGGATTCGTGCGCGGGCGAAGAGTTCGCGCGGGGGTGTGAGGGCGTGTGGGCCGCCAGCGGCCGTCCTCCTTGCTGCTGTTCAACCCGTGTGCTCCGCCGCGCGAGTGTTCCCGTTCGCATCATTTTTCACTTGGCACACGCCGACGGGTGCTATACTGTCGCCGAGGTTTCACACCCCCTCGTCCCCGCGCCGGAGACTGCCGTGCCCACGCCCCCGCCGGACAAGGTGATCGTCACCCATAAAGCCCGCCTCGTCGCCAAGTACAAGGCGGCTGGATGGGCGGCAGTCCTCGCAGCCGTCAAGGCGCTGGTCGTCGCCGACGCCGCCCGCGGCCTCGTCACCGAACTGGTCGATCTGTCCTCCGCCGCCGACGCCAAGAAGTACGGGTTCACCGCCATCCCCCTCGCGGCCGTCGGTGACGCCAAGAAGCACAAGCAGGCGATCGACAAGGTGTACAAGAAGGCCGACGAGCCGGCCTACCTGATGCTGCTCGGGTCGGTGGACGTGATCCCGCACGTGCCCCTCAAGAACCCGGTGTTCAACCCGGCCCCGAACGGCGACCCCGACCCGACCGCCGACGGAGACATCCCCTACGCCTGTTCGGCCGCGTACAGCACCGACCCGCGGAAGTTCCTCACCCCGAACCGGGTGGTCGGGCGGTTGCCCGACCTGACCAAGGGCACCGACCCGGCGTACCTCGTCGGGCTGCTGGACACGGCCGCCAAGTACACCCCCCGACCGGCCGCCAGCTACGCCGCCTTCATGGGGCTGACGGCCGCCGTGTGGAATGCGTCCACCACGACCAGCCTGACGAACGTGTTCGGCGGCATCCCGGTGCCGCAGCAGTCGCCGCCGGTCGATCACCCGACCACCCCCGCCGCCGGCCTCGGCAACCTGTCCCACTTCATCAACTGCCACGGCTCGCCCGCCACCCCGCAGTTCTTCGGGCAGAACACGCTCGGCCTGTTCCCGGTGGCCCTGGACGCCTCCCAACTGGCCGGGGCGGTGCAGAACGGGACGGTGGCGGCGGCCGAATGCTGCTACGGCGCGGAACTGTACGACCCGGCACTGGCCACGAGTCACGGGCTGTGCAGCGAGTACCTGGCGCAAGGGGCCTACGGGTTCCTGGGCAGCAGCACCATCGCCTACGGGCCGGCGGTGGGGAACGGGCAGGCCGACCTGATCTGCCAGTACTTCTTGGACGAGGTGCTGAAAGGGGCATCCGTCGGCCGGGCCGCTCTGACCGCCCGACTGAAGTTCGTGACCAGTTGCGGCGGCACCGTGACCGGCACCGACCTGAAGACACTCGCCCAATTCAACCTGCTCGGCGACCCGGCCGTCACCCCGGTGGCGGCCGCCCTGCCGGCCGCCGGCGGTGCCGAGGTGAAGGTGATCAAGTCGGCGATGAAGGGGTTGGCCGGGCTGGCCGCCGGGGCCGCCGCCCGGTTCCTGATCGACCGGGCCACCCGCGACGGCCGTCGGGAGTGGCTGCGGGAGTTGGGCGGGGCGATCACCGCCGTGGTGGAGGTGGTGGCCGACGCGGTGGTCGAGTCACTCGTCGGCGGCAAGAAGTCGGCGGGCGATCAGGCGGTCGCCAAGGCGCTCACCGACGTGGCCGACGAGATGGGGATGAAGTCGCCGGCGGTCCTCCGGTTCGACATCGGTGAGACCGGGGCGAAGGGCGGCGGGACAAGAGCCACCGGGGCGAAAACGGCCCCCGCCGCCCCGCAAGCCCGCCGCGTCCACCTGGTGACCGAGCGGGTCAGCCCGGCGGGCGGGGGAAAACAGATTCTCATCCGCGGGTTCGAGGCGATAGAATTGGACGGCACGCTGACCATCCGCAAATTCCACAGCCGGTGACCCCATGAACCCGCCGAAGACGAGCACCCGCCTGAGCGGGAAGGTGGTGATGCAGCGGTTCGCCGCCGGCAGCAAGAGCGACCACGGGGCCGTCATGCTGGAGACGGCCGAGGGCACGTTCAAGCTGCGGCGGCGGGGCGGCCACCCGTTCGCCGACCCGGAGTTGGAGAAGTTGGTCGGGTGCGTGATCGCCGGCACCGGCGACGTGACCCACAACCAGTTCATCCTCGCCGACTGGACGGTCACCTCCGGCGGGTGACTCCGAGGGCGCTCCGTTCGCGGAGCGAAAGGCGACTGTCATACCGGGTTACGTTGATGTCTTGCTGTCGCCGGGGTCTGTGACCCCGGTCCGACCGGCCTCACAGAGGCCGGCGACAGGAAGGCATCACTGCAATCTGGTATCACTTCCGCGCCCGCGGGTGGCGGAAGGGCAGCCAGCGGCCGTCTTCTTTGCTGCTGTTCACGCACTGCTGGATGAACAGCATCCCCTCGACGCCGTCGAAGACGTTCGGGTACACCGTGTTCACGGCTTCCACCTTCTCGCCCGCCGCCTTCTTCACCATCGCGTCGTAGGCGGCCGTGTACACGTTGGCGAACGCCTCGAAGAACGCCTCCGGGTGCCCGCTCGGCAGCCGCACGCTCGCCCCCGCCGCCGCCCCCAGGTACGGCCCGCCGTTGCGGGTGTATAGCTTGTGCGGTTGGCCGTTCTGCCGCACCAGCAGCTTGTTCGGCTCCTCCTGGTGCCACTCCAGCGCCGCCTTCGTGCCGTCGATCTCGATGAACAGGTCGTTCTCGCGGCCGTGACTGATCTGGCTGGCCGTCACGCTGCCGAGCGCGCCGTTGTCGAACCGAATCTGCGCGACGCCGTAGTCGTCCAGCGGCCGGCCCTCCTCGAACGTCTTCAGTAAGCACGAAACCTGCCTCGGCAGCAGACCCGTCATGAAGCGGGCGAGGTTGTAGGCGTGGGTGGCGATGTCGCCGAACGCCCCGGCCGCCCCGCTCTGCTTCGGGTCGGTCCGCCACTTCGCCTGCTTCTGGTCGCCGCTCTCCAGCCGCGTGCGGAGCCAGCCCTGGATGTAGTTGCTGCGGACGGCGTTGATCTCGCCGAGTTCGCCGCTCAGGATCATCTCGCGTGCCTGCCGCACCAGCGGGTAGCCGGTGTAGTTGTGCGTGACGGCGAACACCACGCCGCTCCGCTCGACGATCTTCATCAGTTCCTCGGCCTGCACCAGGTCGAACGTCAGCGGCTTGTCGCAAATGACGTTGAACCCGGCTTCCACGAACGTCTTTGCCACCTCGAAGTGGGTGTGGTTGGGCGTGGCCACGCTCACGAAGTCCACCTTGTCCGCCCGCTTCGCCTCCTCCTCGGCCATCTGCTTGAAGCTGGTGTACGCCCGCTCGTCGGCGATGTCGTAGTCGGGGGCAGACGCCTTCGCCTTGACCGGATCGGACGACAGCGCACCGGCGACGAGGGCGGCGCGGTTGTCGAGGACGGCGGCGGTGGCGTGGACGCGGCCGATGAACGACCCCTGCCCGCCGCCGACCAGACCCATGCGGAGCTTGCGATTCAGTGGCGAGTTCGTCGGCATGGGAGAGACCTCACGGGGAGTATGGGGAACGTGAGGGGAGATTGTAGAAGTGGGGGTAAGGTGTGGAACCCGTCGTTGTCGTTCCGTTTGCCGAGACCGGCGAACCGCTTCTCGCCGGTTGGCCGTCAGCCGACAACCCGCGTCTCCGCCACAGTGGAGGTGTTCGCCGTCGCCCGCACCGTGATCTCGACCTGCCGGCCGAGGGCGTTGAGGAACTTGAACAGCCGGTCGATGCTATACCCATCGGTGCGCCCGCGCACCAACGCCGACACCTTCGGCTGATCCAGTCCGAGCAGCTTGGCCGCCTTCACCTGCGTCAGGCCCCGTTCCACAATGGCGTCGCGGATTTGCTGAACCAATTTCGCCTTGGCCAGGGACATTCCCGGTTGGGGAAGCCCGAGGTCGGCGAACACGTTCCCACTCCCATCTTCGACACGGTCGGGGGTCTCAGGCCGGGTTTTCGCCGCCACTTTTCCCTTCCGCATAGTCGTCCTCCGCGACCTTCAATCGGGCACGCACCTTGTCCATCTCCTCGGCCGGCGTCTTCCGCCCCGTCTTCGATTTCTTCTGGAACACGTGGAGCACGTAAACCACACCGGCGAACCGCACCGTGTACACCGCCCGGTACGTGCCGCCCTGGTCGCTCTCCACCACCTCAAGCACCCCTGCCCCGCCGAACCCTTTCAGCGGTTTCGCGTCGGGGTGCGTCTTCCCGCTCTGGGCGTCGAACAGGGCTTGGCCGAAGACCAACTTGACCGCCTTCGGCAAGCGCCGAAGGTCTCTCCGGCTCGACGACACCCAGCGGAGCGGCTTGGGCTTCGATTCCTCATTCTCGGTACTCTCGACCATTGCAATTATGCCAGATTCAGCATGTCTCCTCAACCCGAATTCGTCACCGCGGTCAACGGTGATCTATTGCGCTTTGAATGCGCGGACACAACTCCGCGACACGAGGGCGACGAGAACGACCCCCCGGCCGCCGCCGACCAGGTCCATCCGGATTGGTGCCCCGTATCTCATCCCCATGACCAAGCGCATCGTCCTCGGCCTGTTCGCGTTCGGCCTGTTCGGCCTGCTGGCGTGGATGTTCATTCTCGCGTCCAAAGAGGTGGACACCATCGCCAACTCGCCGTGGAAGGAGGTGTACTCCTGCACCGAGTTCGACGTCCACCAACTGCCCGGTACGCCCGCCGGTTACGCCGTCGTGAAGGACGGGAAGCGGCTGCTCATCGACTGCCCGGATCACATCACGCCGGAGTTGCTGCCGAGCGCCGAACTGGTGCTGCTCACGCACAGTCACCGCGACACGCTGGGCGGGGCCGGGGCGTTCGTGGCGAAGGGCGTGCCGGTGCGGGCGAGCAAGGACGCGGCCAAGTGGCTGAACACGGCCGACGTGGCCAAGTTCTGGGCCGAGTCGATCCCACTGCGGAACAGCAACGCCGGGTACTTCGTTCACCCCACCGGCATCGACGGGATTGATTGCTCGCTCGCCGACGGGCAGACGGTCGAGTGGAACGGGCTGAAAATCGAGGTGATCGCCACGCCGGGGCACAGCAAGGACCACCTGGCGTTCGCGGTGAACGGGATCGCGTTCGTGGGCGATGCCGTGACCGGCGACGGTAACCTGTGGACGCCGTTCACCACCGACTGGGACCACTGGCAGGACGTGGGGCTGAAGCCGGCCGCCGAGAGCGTGGCGAAATTGGACGGCCGGGGGTTCAAGAAAATGTTTTCCGCTAGGGTTAGCCGCCGGGCAAACCCCCGCGCGCACCGCCGTTGCGAGCCGCGAATAAAACAAAACGCCGAACAAAAAAACATACAACGGGAAAAAAAAAACGGGCGC
>JANNQE010001072.1:0-2026 GCA_031441625.1 Planctomycetia bacterium | reverse complement strand
TGATGCGGTGGGTTCCCAGGGTGTCGGTGCTTCGCACCTCAACCCTGGGCTGGGGGAACAACCCCGTTGGGGTTGGATCGCGCCGCCGGCTTCGGGCGGAACAGCCAGCGGCCGGCGAACATGCCGCCCACCAGCAGCACGATGCCGCCGACGGCGAACAGCCCCTCGCGGGTGGTCAGCCCGCCGCGGGCTTTCTCGCCGGCCAGTTCCCCCTGCTCCACCAGCACGCTCCGCCCGCCCGCCTGCTTTCGCAACTCGAACTGGTCGAACAGGTCGCCGGTGGCCGTGCGGGCCTCGAACGAGAGCGTGTCGCCGTCGATGCGGATCAGTTGGTAAAGCTGCTTCTTCTGCGCGCTCGACACCATCCACGGCATGGCGTTCAGGTCGTACATCTTCGGGCCGGACACGCTCACCACGTACACCGCCCCCTTCTGGTCGTAGGCGGCGTTGGCCAGCACGTTGTCCTCCCGCATCAGCCCGCTGCGGCCGTAGCTGTGGTCGTGCCCTTGCAGCACCAGGTCCACCCCGTACTGGTCGAACAGCGGCCGCCAGTACTTCCGCACCTCCTTCTCCACGTCCCCCTTCTGGCGGGCGGCGGTGAGCGAGTACACCGGCACGTGGAACGTCACCACCGTCCAGCGGTTCGGGTTGTCTCGGAGCCGCCCCTCCAGCCACGCCGTCTGCTCGGCCACCTTCTCCATCGAGTTCAGGCAGATCACCCGCAGCCCCTGGTAGTCGATGTGGTAGCACGTCTCTTCCAGCCCCGCCGGGCCGTGCTCGGGCAGGGCGAACTGCGCCCGCCAGTGGTTCGTCAGCACCGACTTCCGCTTGGCCGGCGCGCCGGTCGGCCCGCTCCCCACCGCCGCCGCCAGGGCGTCCGCCTTCTTCTCCTCGGCCGTCTTCGGGGCGGCCGCGTACTCGTGGTTGCCCGGCGACGGGATGCTCGGGATGCTGGCGTTCACCCACCCGGCCGCCTGGTGCCACTCGCCCCACTGGGCGTCGTTCTCGGCCGTGCTGATCAGGTCGCCGGCGTGCAGCAGGAAGTTCGCCTTCGGCATGTCCGAGTGCGCCTGGCGGATGAGCCGCGACCAGTGCCGCTTGACCGCGTCCTGGGCGTCGCCGACGTAGATGAACCCGACCGGCCCCGGCTTGCCCGTCGCCGTGCGGAACTGGTTCCACCCGCTCCAGTCGGCCCCCGCCCCCACCCGGTACACGTAGGTGGTGTTCGGCTTCAAGCCGGTGAACGTGACGCTGTGGTAGTGCGCGTCGTTCAGCGGGTTGGCCAGCTTCTGCGTGTCGGCGGTGAACTCCCGCACGCCCTCGCCGACCGCCCCCGGCTTGGCCGACAGCGGGTCGAAGCTGGGGCCGTCGGCCGTCTCGGCGATCTGCCCCAGGCCACCGGCCACGGTCGTGTCCGTCCGCCACGTCACCGCCTGGGTGGTGGCGGTGTCGCCCGTCCACGTCAGGATGATGCGGTCCGGCACGGGGGTGGGGGCGTGCGTCAGCTTGTCCGGGTACGCCTTCGGGCCGACCGGCTTCGGATCAGCCGACGGGTTGTCCGGGGGTGCTGGGGTTTGGGCGAACAGCGGCAGGGCGAACGCGACCGCGAGTGCGGCGGCGAGGCGGAAGTGGGGCATGGCGGGATGACGGTGGGTGGTGACCAACTGAAATGGTAGCGAAGCAGGGGCGACGAAGTGTGTGGATCGGGTGAAAGTGAAACCGGCGGGTGAGCCATTCTATGCAGGCGGAGACCCCCCACCCGGTTCGGTGGCTGCGCCACCTGAACCGCCCTCCCCCACACCGGGGGTGGTGGGGTGGTTGCATGACCCCCACAGTCACTGACACCAACCGCCAACCAACCCCCACCTCCCCCCTTGTGGGGGAGGTCGACGCGGTGAACGAAGTTCACCCGGCGGGTGGGGGGTGCGACGAGCGGGTTACTTCCGCTCGTGGAACTGCATCAACCCCAGGCCTTCCGCCTTCGGGGTGGCGTCGGCCGGGCCGCTCCAGGTGCGGCAGCCGACGC
>JANNQE010001071.1:0-2027 GCA_031441625.1 Planctomycetia bacterium | reverse complement strand
GGCATTCCTGCCTGTGCTCTCCGTCCACAGGCAGGAATGCCTGTGCCACCGAAATACACCACTCACCACCCCCGAGGACTCCCTCATGCTTTGTTGCCCGAACACCCGCCGCGCGCTGGCCGGCGGGCTTTCCGTCGCCGCGATCCTCCTCGCCGCGGTGGTCGTCTTCCTGCCCCGCGGCACCGCCGACGAGCCGAAGGTGAAGGCCGAGGTGCCGGCCAAAGTGGACGCGCCGAAGGCCGACGCCCCGAAGGCCGGCAAGTCGGACCTCACCTGCTTCGGCGGCGACCCGTCCCGCAACATGGTGAACCTGACCGACAAGGGCATCCCGCACGCGCTGGGCGAGGGCGAAGAGTTCAAGCTGAACGAGAAGTTGCTCAAGTGGAAGGCCGTCCTGGGCAGCCGCGCGTACGGCGGGCCGATCATCGCCAACGGCAAAGTGTTCGTCGGCACCAACAACGGTTATCCGCGGAACGCCCGCGACCAGAAGAAGGTGGGCGACGACATCGAGCCGTTCGACAAGGGCGTGCTCATGTGCTTCGACGAGAAGACGGGCGACTTCCTGTGGCAGGCGGTGAACGACAAGCTGCCGTCCGGGCAGGTGAACGACTGGCCGAACGAGGGGGTGTGCGCCGCCCCGCTGGTGGACGGCAACCGCGTGTACCTGACCACCAACCGCTGCACCCTCCAGTGCCTGGACATCAACGGCGGGCAGGACGGGTTCCAGGGCAAGCCGCTCAAGTTCATCGACCCGGGGAGCAAGAAGGAGCGGGTTCACGACGCCAAGACGGACGCCGACGTGATCTGGGAACTCGACATGATGGGCGAGTTGGGCGTGTTCCCGCACAACATGACCTCCGCCAGCCCGATGCTCGTCGGCGACATCCTGTTCTGCACCACCGCCAACGGGGTGGACGAGAACCACGTGAACATCCCCGCCCCGAACGCCCCCAGCTTCATCGCCGTCGACAAGACGACGGGCAAGGTGCTGTGGCAGCGGAGCGACCCCGGCAAGAACATCATGCACGGCCAGTGGGCGAACCCGGCCTACGCCGAAGTGGACAAGACGAAGATGGTCATCTTCCCCGGCGGCGACGGGTGGGTGTACGCCTTCACCCCGGAGAAGGGCGAGCTGGTGTGGAAGTTCGACGCCAACCCGAAGGACACCACCTACGAACTCGGCGGGGCCGGCACCAAGAGCGACTTCATCGGCACCCCGGTGGTGGTGGACGGCATGTGCTTCATCGGCACCGGCCAGGACCCCGAGCACTTCACCGGCGTCGCCCACTTCTACGCCATCGACCTGAAGAAGGCCGTGGCCAACGCCGCCAAGAGCAAGACGAAGGACGTGTCGCCCGAACTGGTGGACAAGGTGTCGAAGAACGAAGAAGGGAAAGAGGTGTTCACCGGCAAGGCGAACCCGGACTCGGCCGTGGGGTGGCGCTACGGGGCGAAGGACGACCGCAAGTTCGTCTTCCGCGACCACCAGTTCGGCCGCACCATGAGCACCGCCTGCCTGATCGACGGCGTGTGCTACATCGCCGAGTTGAACGGCATCCTCCACGCCCTCGACGCCAAGACGGGCAAGAAGTTCTGGAGCTACGACACCAAGAGCCAGATCTGGGGGTCGGCTTACTACGTCGACGGCAAGGTGTACCTGGGGTGCGAGAACGGCGAGCTGTTCGTGTTCAAGCACGTGCCGGCCAAAGATTTCGCCGCCGGAGCCGTGAAAATGATCGACGATCTGGACAACCCGACGGCGAAGGATCTGAAGTCGTTCAACGCACAGTACAAGCTGAAGCGGAAGGCCACCGAGGCCGAGTTCCTGCTGGGCAAGGCCGACTGCGGCGCGCCCATCCGCAGCACGCCGGTGGTGGCCAACGGGGTGCTGTACGTGATGACCGAGAACACGCTGTTCGCCGTCGGCACGGAGTGAGTAATGTTCCCCTCGCCACCGGGGGGAGAGGGGTGAGGGGGAACGGGCCAACCTTCCCCCTCACCCCTCTCCCCCCGGTGGCGAGGGGAAC
>JANNQE010001070.1:0-2882 GCA_031441625.1 Planctomycetia bacterium | reverse complement strand
CTGGGTGAAAAACAACCCAGGCGGCTCACGCCGCCGGTTCACCTGAATTAAGGAGCCTGCCCATGGCCCTGTTCGACGAACACCCGCTGACCGAACTGGACAAGAAGGCCCACGCCCTGCTCGGCGACAAGGTGGTCATCAAGTCGCTCGCCGCCACCACGTCGCTCAGCCGCCTGCCGCGGTACGTGTCCGAGTACCTGCTCGCCAAGTTCGTGAAGCCCGAGACGTGGAAGACCGACCTGGCCAACATCCAGGGCAAGATCAAGGAACTGCTGCCCGACCTGGAATCCCGCGAACTGCTGAAGGAGAAGCTGCTTTCCAAGGGCGAGGTCACGCTCATCGACAACGTCGACGCGCGCGTGGACCTGAAGAGCGGGCAGCGGTGGGCGCGGGTGCCGGCGCTGGGCGACAACAAGGTGCGGGTGCCGGCCACCGTGACCGAACAGAACCCCGGCCTGCTGCTCGGCGGGCTGTGGGGCACGGCGAAAATTCAGTACACGCAGGACGGGAACGACGACGCCCCGAACCAGTTGGTCAGCTTCACGCCGTTCCAGGTCGGCCCGCCGGACTTGGCCGCGTACCGGGCGTGTCGCGCCCAGTTCACCACCGACGAGTGGATGGCCCTGCTGCTGCAATCGGCCGGCTACTCCGCCGGCGCGTTCCCCGACCGCCGCACGCGGCTGCTCCTGTTCGCCCGCATGATCCCGCTCGTCGAACGGAACGTGAACCTGATCGAACTCGGCCCGCGTCAGACCGGCAAGACGTTCCTGCTGCGCAACCTGTCGCCCCGAGTGTTCACCATCAGCGGGGGCAAGACGACGCCGGCGAACCTGTTCGTGAACCTGAGTACGAAGCAGGTGGGCATCCTCGGCACGCGGAAGGTGGTGGTGTTCGACGAGATCGCGCACACCACCTTCGGCGAGGACGAGACGATTTCGACGCTGAAGGACTTCATGGAGAGCGGGCAGTTCAGCCGCGGCAGCCTGAGTTTCGCCGCCGACGCCAGCCTGGTGTACACCGGCAACCTGGACGTGCAGGACGACCAGCCGCACCCGAAGTACAAGCACCTGCTCGAACCGCTGCCGGAAGAGATCATCGACTCGGCCTTCTTCGACCGCGTGCACGGGTACATCCCCGGCTGGGAGATCCCCAAGATTTCGCCGGCGAGCGTGGCGACCGGCGTGGGGTTCGTCATCGACTACTTCGGCGAGGTGCTGGTGCGGATGCGGGAGGACAGCTTCGCCGACCGAGTGCGGGACGTGGCGTTGCAACCCGGCCTGACGCGCCGCGACCAGACTGCCATCGAGCGGGTGGGGTCGGGGTTGATGAAGTTGCTGTACCCGGACGGCAACGCGACGGGCGACGAACTGCGGGAGGTGGTGGCCCTGGCGTGCGAGCTGCGTCAGCGGGTGCACGACCAGTTGTCGAAACTCGCCCCCGGCGAGTTCAAACCGAAGACGATTGCGGCGGTGCCGATGCCGCCACCCCCACCCCCACCCCCACCGCTGCCGGTGCCTGTGGTGGCCTCGGCCGGGAGCGCGGGCGTCCCGCCCGCATCGGTGCCAGAGGGCGGGCCGAAGAGCAGCCCCGAAGGGGCGACGGGGAATAGCCAGGGGTGAAGCGAGCCGCAGGCGAGCGCAACCCCTGGAACCGATGCGGAAGAAGATGCAGCCCCGAAGGGGCGACGCGCTCGCCGGCGCGTCGCCCCTTCGGGGCTGCGGTGTGTTGGTGGCTGGCTCCAGGGGTTCCGTCGCTCGCTGCGCTCGCCGACTTCACCCCTGGCTATTCCCCGTCGTCCCTTCGGGACTACACCGGCGACTCACCCCTCCAAATCGAACAGCACCACCCGACCGCTCTGGCCGGAGACGGCGGCGGTCAACCCGTCCGGTGCCACGGCGACCGCGTTCGTGACGCCGACGTTCCAGTCGTAGCTGACGACGAGTTGGCCGGTGGACGCGTCCCTCACCCGCACCAGTTTGTCGGTGCAGGTGGTGAGGACGCGGCGGCCGTCCGGGGTGAACGCGATTGCGTTCACCTGCTTGGGATGGGCGAGGGTGTTGCGAGGTGCGGACAGGTTCGGCGGCAGGAGGAGGACAGCTTTCGCGTTCGCCACGGCGAGGGTGCCGCCGTCGGGGGAGAAGGCAATGAGGCGAGTGGTTTGTGTGGTGGGCAGAGAGAATGCGTGGCGGGCAACGAGCGTTTTCGCGTCCCAGATCTCCAGCCGGCAAGATTTCGCTACCACGCCGACAGTGGCGATGGCTGACCCGTCCGGCGAGAACGCTACGGTCGTTGCCGGATTGCCGAGGGGTGCCCGCACCGGCTTCCCGCGCCTCAGAGGAATGGTTGCGAGCAGTGGGGAGTACATCACGCCGTCCGTGCTGAAGT
Source organism: Planctomycetia bacterium (assembly GCA_031441625.1). Lineage (GTDB taxonomy): Bacteria > Planctomycetota > Planctomycetia > Gemmatales > Gemmataceae > JALHQU01. Next base: position 497 of record JANNQE010001070.1, on the reverse strand, counting down.
CGAGTGAGATCGCCAGCCGCTGTCCGTCATCTGAGAATGTCAAGGCGAACACGAGCGGACTGTTCCGGTTGAACTCCCCAACTTCATGACATCGAGAAGAGTCATCAAACCACGCCGCGTCGCACGGATCGAACCAGACGACCGGAGGCACTTCGGTGTCGTCCTCGTGCGGTTGGGCTTCGCCAACCGCCATCCGCGTGAGGTCGGACGAGACGGCGTAACACGACGCATTCAGCGTTACCCGTAGCGTCTCCGTTCCGCCGACCACGTCCACCCACCGCGCCTCATCGACACTCCGCACCTCGTACCCGCCGACGGCCAGCAGCCGCCGGCCGTCCGGGGCGTAGTGCAGGCCGTTGATCTGCCGCAGGCCCTTCAGTTTGACGATCCGCATGGGGCGTCTCTGGTAGGGCGGGTCGAGCGGCCGGGAGTGCAATCAGGAATACGGAACCTCGAACACCTCCGCCCCACCATAGGCCGGCCGCGACGCCCCGCCG
>JANNQE010001069.1:0-4979 GCA_031441625.1 Planctomycetia bacterium | reverse complement strand
CCCGGGCGTCGTACCCGAAGTTGGCGTCCTCGTTCTTCAACACCTCGGCGGTGACGACGTTGCCGTCCTCGCCGGCGTTGTCCACGATCTGCTTGAGCGGCGACCGGCACGCCCGCACGATGATGTTGAACCCGACCTCCTCGTCCGCGGTCAGCCCCTCCGGCTTCACCCCGACGCTCGCCCGCAACAGGGCCACGCCGCCGCCCGGCAGGATGCCTTCTTGGTTGGCGGCGCGGGTGGCGAACATGGCGTCCTCCACCCGCATCTTCTTCTCCTTCACCTCGCTCTCGGTCGCCCCGCCGACGTTGATCTTGGCGACCCCGCCTTGCAGCTTGGCGATCCGCTCGCTCAGCTTCTCCTTGTCGTAGTCGCTCGTGGACTTGTCCAGTTCCTTCTGGATCTGGGCGACGCGGGCTTTGATCGCGTCCCGCTTGCCCGCCCCCTCGATCACCACCGTGTTGTCCTTGTCCACCTTCACCTTCTTCGCCTTGCCGAGCTGCGACAGTTCCACCTTCTCCAGATGCGTGCCGAGGTCTTCGAAGATGGCCTCGCCGCCGGTCAGGATGGCGATGTCTTCGAGCAGCGCCTTGCGGCGGTCGCCGTAGCCGGGGGCCTTCACCGCGGCCACGCGGAACTGCGGGTTCCGCATCTTGTTCACCACCAGGGTGGCCAGCGCCTCGCCGTCCACGTCCTCGGCGATGATGACGAGCGGCTTGCCCTGGCCGAGCACCTTCTCGAGCACCGGGATCAGGTCGCGGCTGTTGCTGATCTTCTTCTCGTGGATCAGGATGTAGGCGTCGTCGAGCACCACCTCCATCGCCTCGAAGTCGGTGACGAAGTACGGCGACAGGTAGCCGCGGTCGAACTGCATGCCCTCCACGAACTCGTGGTCGGTGTCCATCGACTTGCCTTCTTCCACCGTGATGACGCCGTCCTTGCCCACCTTGTGCATGGCGTCGGCGATGATCTTGCCGATCTTCTCGTCCCCGTTGGCGGCGACGGTGGCCACGCTCTCCAGCATCCCCTTCTTCCCTTCCACCTGAATCGACATCTTCGTCAGCTTGTCGGTGATGGCCACCACCGCCGCTTCCATCCCCCGCTTCATGAGCATGGGGTTGGTGCCGGCGACGACCGCCCGCAGCCCTTCGTTGAAGATGGCTTCGGCCAGCACGGTGGCGGTGGTGGTGCCGTCGCCGGCCACGTCGGAGGTCTTCGACGCCACTTCCTTCACCATCCGCGCGCCCATGTTCTCGTAGTGGTCGGGCAGCTCGATCTCTTTGGCCACGGTCACGCCGTCTTTGGTGACGGTGGGCGAGCCGAACGACTTCTGAATGATGACGTTCCGGCCCTTCGGCCCGAGCGTGATCTTCACGGCTTTCGCCAGCTTGGCGATGCCGCGCCGCTTGGCTTCGCGGGCTTCCTGGTCGAACGCGATCTGTTTGGCGCTCATCGAAACTCCGGGTGGATGGCCGGGGCCGAAGGTCGGCCGCGGCGAGGGGTCGGGTGAGGGGTTTGGTGCGACCGGCGGGTACAGGCTCGGACCACGAGATCACGCCCGCAAGCCGCTCTCACCGTCTGGATCGGGTAGGGTGGGTCGCTCTCGCCGGGAGCGACATCGAACCGGCTCTCGGCGAGAGCCGGCCACCCTTCAAGGCAAGTTAGCCGACTACCGCCATCACGTCGCTCTCGTGCATGACCAGCACTTCGCCGGCCTTCTGCTTGGCGTCCTTGAACTCGTCACCGGCCCACGCCGTGAACAGCACCACGTCGCCCACCTTCAGTTGCATCTTCGCGCGGGTGCCGTCCTTGTTGTTCATCTTGCCGGGGCCGACGGCCAGCACGGTGCCCTTCTGCGGCTTCCGCTTGGCGGCGTCGGGCAGGAGGATGCCGCCGGCGGTCTTCGCCTCGGACTCCTCGCGGCGGACGATGATGCGGTCGGCGATGGGGGTGAGGTTCATCGTCGCAGGACTCCGGTTCGATTCCAGGTGGTGCGGCGGGTGCAAGCAACATCCATGCCCGCCGGATTCCACTCGTTAAGTGTTGAATTGAGAACGGTTTGCGTGAATCGATCCGCAATCGTCGGTCTGCCGATGTGACAATTTCGAGTCGAACTGGCGGAGCCGAACTGTCGGAATGGCAGGAAGGGAGGGGTGTTCTCGTCACCCGCACTTCGCCGTCGCCGCCTTCGCCGTCAGCAGTTTCGCCTTCTCGTCGGCCCGCGAGCGGAACCAACTCGTGATAATCAGCACGCTATCGACGCACCGCCGCAGCGTCGCCTCCACGCTGAACGGCAGAGCGTACACCGCGTCCACGGTCGCCTTCGCCACCGCCGCCGCGTCGGGCGAATCCGGCTCCCGCACCACTGCCCGCACCTCCCCGCCGTGGATCAGATACCACCGCGTCAGGTTGTCGCTGCCGGTCAGCGGGTAGACGAACGAGTGGTTCGCCCGTGCCGTGCGGAGGAACAGCAGGCGATCCGAAAGGTAGTCGAGTGCCGCCCAGCGGTCGCGGATCGCCGCGGCTTGCTCGAATTGCAGTTTCGCCGACGCCGCCGCCATCTCCGCCTCGAGCGCCTTCAGCGTGACGGTGTCGCGGCCATCCAGGAACGCCTTCGCCCCCTTCACCTTCGCCGCGTAATCGGCCGACGTGCAGAAGCCGGCGCACGGCCCCAGGCAGGTGCCCAACTCGTACCGCAGGCACTTGGCCGCGCGGTCGTCGGTGAACAGCTCGCCCTGCTCGGCGAACCGCATCGGCACCGTGTTCGGGCAGTCGCGGAGCTTGAACTCGTAGTTCAGCCGCCGCACCACGTCTTGCAACCGCCCGCGGCCGACGAACGGCCCGTACACCGCCAGTTCCTTCCCAATCGCCTCGCGGCTCAGGTACGCTTGCACCGCCGGCCCGCGACCGAGACACAGGTACACGTACCGCTGCCGGCCCGGTTGCCCGAGCACGTTGTACCGCGGGCGGAAGCGGCGGATGAGTTCGAGTTCACGCAGCAGCGCGTTCAGTTCGTCGGGCAGGTGTTCCCACACCAGAGTCGCGGTGTGGTCGATGATCTTGCCGGCTTTCGGGTTGCGGCTGTCGGTGCGGAAGTAGCTCAGGAGGCGCGAGCGGAGGTTCTTCGCCTTGCCGACGTAAATCACGTGCCCCTTCGGGCCGAGCATCCCGTACACGCCGGGGGTGCGTGGGGCGTTGGTGCGGACCGCCTCGCGGAGCTTCTTGGCCGAGCGGGTGCGGACGGCGAACCCGCTCGGCACGTCTTCGGGCGTGCGGAAGGCGCTCGCGCCGAAGCCGGCGAACTGGTCGGCCTCGGGCAGACCGGGGAACGTCGGCTGGTCCTTGCCGCGGGGCATGAGGGGCGACAGGTGTTCAGGAGTGGGTGAGGTATCGTACCGTTGGTGGGTTGAGGAAGGAAGAGTCCTCACTGTGTCATCGCCCCGAGCTTGCGAGGGTACAGACGTGATCCCCTCGCAAGCTCGGGGCGACGACAAGGTGGCTGGACATCTTGAACACCCCCTCTCCATGTCACGGAGAGGGGGCCGGGGGGTGAGGTCTTCTTATACTTTCTCCGTCCCACCCTCCCCCGGAGCACTTCCCGTGCGCACGCTCTGCGTCCTGCTTCTCGCCGCCTTCCCCCTGGCGGCCAAAGACCCGCCCGTCAAGCCGGCCGACATCACCTGGAAGAAGACCGTCCTCGACACCAAGTTCCGCAGCGAAGGCGTGGCCGTCGCCGACGTGAACAAGGACGGCAAGATCGACGTGATGGCCGGCGAGTGGTGGTACGAAGCGCCCGACTGGAAGCCGCACGAGATGCAGCCCCCGCTCGACCACAAGGACGGGCTGAGCAACTACAGCAAGGTATTCGCCTGCTGGGCCGACGACATCAACAACGACACCTTCCCCGACCTGATCGTCATCGACTTCCCCGGCGAGCCGTGCTACTGGTTGGAGAACCCGAAGGGCGTGGCCGAGAAGGACGGCAAGCCGGTCCACTGGAAGCGGCACTACCTGTGGCACTCGGCGTGCAACGAGACGCCGATTTATGTGGACCTGTTCGGCACCGGCAAGCGAGTCCTGATGATGGGCAGCCAGCCGGTCGAGCGGCTGACGGGCATCGGCAAGACGCTGCAAACCACCGGCGCGCAGGGGCAGATGGCGTACTTCACCCCGAACGCCAAAGACCCGACGGCCGTGTGGGACATGCACCCGATCTCGGAGGCGAGCACGGCCGGCCAGTGGAAGGACGGGAAGGAGGTGCCCGGCACCCGCAAGGAGGTGCCCGGCACGCAGAAGTTCAGCCACGGGCTGGGCGTCGGCGACCTGAACGGCGACAAGAAACTGGACGTGATGACCCTGGGCGGGTGGTGGGAGCAGCCGGAGAAGGCGGACGGCGTGACGGCGTGGAAGTTTCACCCGGGCGGCGTGACCGACCAGTCGTCCGACCTGTTCGCGTTCGACATGGACAACGACGGCAAGGCCGACATCCTGCACACGTCGGCGCACAAGTACGGCATCTGGTGGGCGAAGCAGTTGCCGCCGACCAAAGACGGCCACCCCGAGTGGAAGAAGAACGAGCTGTTCAAAGACCTGGTGAGCGAGACGCACGCGGCCCACTTCACCGACATCGACGGCGACGGCACGCCCGACCTGGTCACGGGCAAGCGGTGGTGGAGCCACGGCAAGGGCGAGCCGGGGTCGGACAAGTCGCCGCACATTTATTGGCTGCAAGTGAGCCGCGACACGGACGGGCTGGCCAAGCTGACCCCGCACGTGATCGACGACGACAGCGGCATCGGCACGCAGTTCGTGGTGGCCGACATCAACGGCGACAAGCTGCTCGACGTGGTGAGCAGCAACAAGAAGGGCGTGCGGGTCATCCTGCAAGGGCGGAAGTGACCCGCGGGGCGAACCCGGCCCGCAAGGGCCGTGGGTGGAGTGCGGAGGTGTTTGACCTCGCCACCCGCGGCCCTTGCGGGCCG
>JANNQE010001068.1:0-6852 GCA_031441625.1 Planctomycetia bacterium | reverse complement strand
GTCCCGCCGTTCGCCCGAACCGTAACATGTCCCCATGACCCACTTCCTGGCCCTCGAAACGTCGTGCGACGAGACCGCCGCCGCGGTGTTCACCAACGAGTTGACCGTGTTGTCGTCGGTGGTGGCGTCGCAGCACGCCCTGCACACGCGGTTCGGCGGGGTGGTGCCCGAGATCGCCAGCCGCGCCCACCTGCGGAACCTGCTGCCCGTCATCGACGAGGCCGTGCGGAACGCGGGCATCACGCTCGCCGATGTCGGCTGTATCGCCGTCCACAACACGCCCGGGTTGGTCGGCGCGCTGCTCGTCGGCGTGACCGCGGCGAAGACCCTTTCCCTCGCCCTCGGCGTGCCGCTGGTGGCGGTCAACCACGTGGCCAGCCACATCTACGCCTGCCGGCTGGCGGCCGGCCGCGACATCTTCCCGTGCCTCGGGCTGGTGGTGAGCGGCGGGCACACGGCCCTCTTCCGCTGTGACACCGCGTTGTCACTCGACCTGCTCGGCGGCACCCGCGACGACGCGGCGGGCGAAGCGTTCGACAAGGTGTCGGCCATCCTGGGGTTGGGCTTCCCCGGCGGGCCGGCGGTGGAGCGCGAAGCCGCGAGCGGCGACCCGAAGGCGTTCGCCTTCCCGCGGGCGTTCGCCGACGACGCGCGACTGGAGTTCTCGTTCAGCGGGTTGAAGACGGCCGTGCTGTACGCCTGCCACGGGCAGAACGTGGCGAACGCCACCCCGCCGGGGCCGGGGCAGAGGCGGGCCGACCTGGCGGCCAGCTTTCAAGAGGCGGTGGTCGATGCCCTGGCGCTCAAGTGCAAGCAGGCGCTACGGCAGACCGGGCTGACGCGGCTGGCGGTGGGCGGCGGGGTGAGCGCGAACAAGCGGCTGCGGGCGAAGCTGGCCGACACGTGTGCGAAGGCGAACACCGAGTTGGTCATCCCGCCGCTGAACCTGTGTACCGACAACGCGGCGATGGCGGCCCTGGCGGTGGAGAAGTGGAAGCTCGGCCAGTTCGCCCCGCCGGAACTGGACGCCGAGCCGAACTTCAGTTGACGACGGGAACGGGCAGTCGGCCCGGCCGTACAATGACGCCCGCCCCGCCCCGAGGCCCGCCATGTCGCCCAATGCCGGCCCCCCTTCCGTCGGCGATACCGTCACCCGCATTGTCACCCCGCCGCTCGACCGCACCCGCGAGGCGGTGCCGGTGCTGGCCGACGCCCCGCCGGACGCCGAAGCCGATCTGAAGTTGCTCCTCGCCCGCCGCCTGCGGCAGGCGTCCCTCATGCTCGCCGCCATCTACGCCGCCTTCCTGCTCGTCCACTTCCTGCTCACCCCGCGGTCGTTCGCCTCGCCCGTCCTGCAGGGGGTGACCCTGGCGGTGGCCCTGGGGGTGCAATCGGGGATCGCCGGGCTGACCTGCCTGCGTCGGGGCTACCGCTGGTGGACGCCGTGGGCCGAGTGGGCCTCCCTCGGGGTGTTCTGGGTGGCCCTCGGGCTGATCATGTACTCCAGCCTGACCGACCCGCGGACGGCCGACCTGCTCGGGCGGTACGACCTGATCGGCCAGTCCATCCTGGCCAACACCTGGATGCTGCCGTGGTTCGCCGTTATGGCCGGCTACCCGGCGATGGTGCCGAACACCGTCCGCCGCACGGTCTGGATCGTCGCCATCACCGCCGCCGCCCCGCTGCTGGTGGCGGCGGTCGCCACGGCCACCCGTCCGGAGTTGGCACAGACCGGCACCCTGGCCATGTTCCCGCAGTTCGTGGTGTGGGGCCTGATCGGCGGCAGCATCTCGGTTTACGGGGCGATGCAGGCGTCGCTGCTGCGGAAGGAGGCGTTCGCGGCGAAGAAGTTCGGCCAGTATCGGCTGGTGCGGAAGCTGGGCGCGGGGGGCATGGGCGAGGTCCACCTGGCCGAGCACCAACTGCTCCGCCGGCCGAGCGTCATCAAGCTGGTGCGGGCCGACCGGCGGGGCGACGTGAAGACGGCCAAGCGGTTCGAGCGGGAGGTGAAGATGCTGGCCAGCTTGAACCACTGGAACACGGTGGAGATTTACGACTACGGGCACACGGCCGACGGCACCTTCTACTTCGTCATGGAGTACCTGCCGGGGGTGAACCTGGACGAGTTCGTGCGGAAGTACGGCCCGCTGTCACCCGCCCGGGCGGTGTTCCTGGTGCGGCAGGTGTGTGCCGCCCTGCGGGAGGCGCACGCCATCGGGCTGGTCCACCGCGACATCAAGCCGGCGAACGTGATGGCGTGCGAGTGGGGCAAGCTGCACGACGTGGCCAAGCTGCTCGACTTCGGCCTGGGGCGGGACGAGGCCGAGGAGGAGGACGACAAACTGACCCGCGACGGCGTCATCCTCGGCACGCCGGCCTTCCTGTCTCCGGAACAGGCCTGTGGGAAGCCGACCGACGCGCGGTCCGACGTGTACAGTCTGGGCGCCACCCTCTTCTACCTGCTGGCGGGCACGCCGGTGTTCGACAAGAAGGGCGCGGTGGCAATGGCCGCGGCGCACATCCACGAGCCGCCGACCGCCCCGCCGGGCGCGCCGGACGATCTGTCCGCGGTGGTGCTGAAGTGCCTGGCGAAAGACCCGGCCGCCCGCTTCCAGAGCGTGCGGGAACTGGACCGGGCGCTCGCCGCGTGCGCGTGCGCCGCCGACTGGGACCACGACACCGCCGAAGCGTGGTGGCTGGCGAACGGCGGGTGATGCGCGGCGGGCCGATTCGATTCCGAGGACCGCCCGAAGGCACTGACGTTGGATGCCATGCCGCCTCTCTTCGCCTTCCGCACTGCCACCATCACCCGCGACGGCGTGCCGGTCGTTCGTGACCTGTCTTGGGCCGTCCACCCCGGCGAGGCGTGGGCGGTGGTCGGGCCGAGCGGGTGCGGCAAAAGCACGCTGCTCGAAACGCTCGCCGGCAAGCACCGCGTGTCGGCCGGCGAGTTCAGCCCACCGACGAACGTGCGGCTGGTGCCCTTCCGCGAAACGTCCCGGCTGTTCTCCCCCGAGCGGTTCTACTACCAACAGCGGTTCGAGTTCGCCGACGACGCCGAGTGCCCGAGCGTGCGGGAGTACCTGACGAGCGGGCAGCCGGTGAGCGAAGCGGAGTTGACGGCGACCGCGGAGCGGTTGCGGATCGCCGGGCTGTTGGAGTTGAAGTTGCTGAAGCTGTCGAACGGCCAGACCCGCCGCACGCGCATCGCCCGCGGGCTGCTGGCGCACCCGCGGTTGCTCATGCTCGACGACCCGTTCAGCGGGCTGGACGTGCAGGGCCGGGCGGAGTTCACGGACTTGCTCGGCGAGCTGGTGCGAGACGGACAAGGGGTGCTGGTGGTGTGCCGGGCGGAGGACGTGCCGGCGGGGTTCAAGGTGTTGGAATTGTCTTCGCCGCGACCCGTGGGAGCGGAACCACCCGCGCGCTCGCACAGCTCGCGGCGAAGAGAAGAGGTCGGCGGCATCCTGATTGATCTGCAATCCGTCTCCGTGCGGCACGGCGGTGTCACCATCCTTTCGGACATCACCTGGACGGTTCACGAAGGCGAGCGGTGGGCGGTGCTCGGCCCCAATGGTTCCGGCAAGACGACGCTCCTCAGCCTGATCTGCGGCGACCACCCGCAGGCGTTCGCCAACCACGTTCGCGTGTTCGGCAAGCAAAGGGGCGAAGAAACACTATGGGAACTGAAGCGGCGAATCGGGCTGGTGTCGCCGGAGTTGCACGCCTGCTTCCCGCGGATGCGCTCCGCCTTCAACGCCGCCGCGACGGGGTTCGAAGGGCACCTCACCCCCGGCCCGCACTCGCCGGAACAGGAAGCGGCGGTGACGAAACTGTTCACCGAGTTCGGCCTGAACGACCTCGCGTCTCGCCCGTGGTGGTCGCTGTCGGTGGGCACGCAACGGGCGGTGCTGTTCGTGCGGGCGGTCGCGTCCACCCCGCCGCTGGTCATCCTGGATGAACCGTTTCAGGGCATGGACGCGGCGCAGGTGAACCAGTTGCGAAGCTGGCTCGACACGAACCTGACGCCGTCGCAAACGCTCCTCATGGTGACGCACCGGGCGGACGAACTGCCGGTGTGCGTGACGAAGCGGCTGACACTCCACGAGGGGCGGATTTGTTAGCCCGAAGCGCGAGCGAGGGGCGTTGGGCTGTGCGGACAGTTGGCTGGCCCCTCGCTCGCGCTTCGGGCTAACAGGCACAACACCACCCCGCACGCCCCGCTTCCATAAAACAGCCCCTTTCCGGGAGCGGTCATCATGTTTCGGCCGGTGGACGAACAACTTGCGGTCCTGCTCCGCGGGGCGGCGCAAGTCGAAACCGAGAAGGAACTGCGGGCGAAGCTCGAACGCGGCTTCAAAACGAACGCCCCGTTGCGGGTGAAGTACGGCATCGACCCGACCGGGTTCGACGTGCATCTGGGCCACACCGTGCCGCTACGGAAACTGCGGCAGTTCCAGGAACTCGGCCATACGGCGGTGCTCATCATCGGCACGGCGACGGCCCAGGTGGGCGACCCGTCCGGCCGCGACTCGTCCCGCACCGGGTTGACCCCGGAGTCGATCCAGACGAATGCCACCAACTACCTGACACAGATCGCCAAAGTCGTGGACATCTCGAAGGCCGAAGTGCGGCCGAACGGCGACTGGTTCGGCCAGTGGGGCTTCACCGACATGTTGAAGCTGCTCGGCCAGAGCACCGTCGGGCAAATTCTGGCCCGCGAGGACTTCAGCAACCGCGTGAAGGCCGGCACCGCCATCTACCTGCACGAGTGCCTCTACCCACTCATGCAGGGGTGGGACAGCGTGGAGATCAAGGCCGACGTGGAACTCGGGGGAACCGAGCAACTGTTCAACCTGATGGTCGGCCGCGACCTGCAAAAGGGGGCCGGGCAGGAGCCGCAGATTTGCTTCACCATGCCCATCCTCCGCGGGCTGGACGGCGAGAAGAAGATGGGCAAGAGCCTGGGCAACTTCATCGGCGTGGGCGAACCGCCGCGGGAGCAGTTCGGCAAGACGATGAGCATCCCGGACGCGCTCATGCGGGAGTGGTACACCCTGCTCACCGACCTTCCAGCGTCTGAGGTGGACGCGATCCTGGCCGGGCACCCGAACGACGCGAAGAAGCGGTTGGGGGCCGAGGTCGTGCGGTGGTTCAACGGGGCGGATGCGGCGGAACGCGCTCGGTCAGACTGGAACATCGTGAACCCGCCGGGCGGTGGGAAGGGTGGCGACCCGGTGGACATGCCGGAGGTGAGCATCCCGGCAGGGGAAATGAACGTCCTCGACCTGATCGTGGCGGCGAAGCTGGCCGACAGCAAGGGCCAGGCGCGGAAGAAGGTGGAAGAAGGGGCGTTCAACTACGGCCCGGACAAGAGCAAGCCGGCCGACTGGAAGGCGACCGTGAGCGTGACCGACGGGTTGGTGCTGCGGCTCGGCAAGAAGGTGGTCAGGGTGCGGGCGGGGTAGCCCGGTCGTACTCGGCCAGGATGGCGCGGAACACGCCGAGCAGTTCGGGCAACAGGTTGATGTAATACCGCCGGGCGTCCATCGTCAGGTGGTCGCCGGCCAGCCGGAAGAACAACCAGTTCTCCCCACTCGTCACGCACCCGAACACCGGGCGGTCGGGGAGTCCGGCGTTTCGGTTGAAGTCGCGGGCGGCCACCATCTCGGCCACGCACTGCCCCATCCCCAGGTCTAACTCACCCCGCTTCGCCTCGGCCACCGCGACGACCGGAGCGGAGAGGGGGTACATGGGCGGCGACAGGGTGAGCAGGAAGTCGCACTCGCCCACCAGCCCGCGGATCGGGTCCACGTTGAACTGCGGGCCGGAGAAGACGGCGATGCGGTCGCCGCTCGTCTCACGCACGGCAGACAGCACAGGGGCGGTGAGCGACTCGCTCCGCGCCTTCTCGTTCGACAGCGAGATCGGCGTGTTGCGGGCAAGGTACTGCGTGAGCCAATCCGGAACGGCGACCGGCACAGCCGCCGGGAACAGGGGGGTGGTCGAGCGGGTCAGGCCGAGCCGCGCGAGTGCCAGTTCCAGGGTGAAGTCGCCGTAGGCCATGGCGGGATACCTCCGTTGTGGATTCTACCCGGTGATGAACTCTGCGGGGTGGGCCTTCACCCACGCCGCCAGCCGCCGCAAGAAAGGTAGCTTCAACCCCTCGCCGAGCATCACCCACTTCCCGTTCGCGTCGTACCCCCAGCGGTCGTAATACGCCGTGTCGAACCAGTCGAGGTTCAGCAACTCGTAACCCTGCTGAAAGGGATCCCAATCGGGATTGCTGGCATCACGGTACGCCGCCGCCCGAAGGTGTGCCCAATCCACTTCCTTGCCGACCAACGTGTTCACCGCCCGGACGTAGAGCGTTCGCAACTCGACTTCGTTCAACTCCTGCAACGCCTGCTCGACTTCCGGGATGCCCCCCGGCCGATTCCAGAAGAACTGTGTGATGCCGCCGTTGCACACCTGGCTGTCGAAGCTGCCGAGCGCGAGGAACAGCCGCTGCCCGCGGGTGAGTGATTCCGGCGGCTCTTCGTACAAGTTGTGCGGGTTGCAGTCGATCAGCGGTTCACAATAGGCATCGATGGGGTACTCCGGCCTGGGGCTGATGGCGTCGAACTCGGCGCGGGTCATGGGAGTACGGTAGTCCATCGGGGGCGATCTGTAGGGTGAGTCCAGCGACGGCTTCCGTCGCGCCGACCCACGGGAAGGGGATCGACGTGGGTCGGCGCGACGGAAGCCGTCGCTGGACCCACCCTACAGATCGCCCCCGATGGACTACCGTACTCCCAAGACCCGCGCCGAGTTCGACGCCATCAGCCCCAGGCCGGAGTACCCCATCGATGC
>JANNQE010001067.1:0-1646 GCA_031441625.1 Planctomycetia bacterium | reverse complement strand
CCTGTCACCACCCCGTCCCACCCCTTGAGCAGCCGCAGCATCACCGACTGAATCACGTCGTCCGTCTCCTCGAACGCGGCAACCCGCGGGAAGCCGACCCGGAGGGTGCGGCTGGCCAGACGCCGGAGCCGGTCGGTGGTGCGGGCGAGCAGGCAGGGCAATTGCATGAGATTTCCTGCGATTTCATGGTGTTCTTCCGTTGGCGGCCGGACCCGAACACCGTTTGCCTCTCCCACATTTCTGCTACCGCATCCCTGGCGCATTCGCGGGTCGGGTTCGACAATGGTCCGCTCCACCCACCCGGAACGTTGTCATGGCCACCACCCCGCGACCGCTGGCGGATTACTTCGCCGAACTCCGTGACCCACGCGTCCAGCTCAAGTGCGTCCACAACTTCATGGACATCATCCTGATCGTCGTCTGCGCCACCATCGGCGGGGCCGACGACTTCGTCAGCGTGGCTCAGTTCGCCAAGGCCAAGGAGCAGTGGTTCCGGGATCGACTCGGTCTCCAACTCGCCAACGGTATCCCGTCCCACGACACCCTCAACCGCGTCTTCGCCATCATCCATCCGACCCACTTCCAGAAGTGCTTCCTCGGGTGGGTCGAGTCGATGTCCGACCGCCTCCAGCTCAAGCAGATCGCGATCGACGGGAAGGCCATGCGGGGGTCCAGACGCAACACCCCGGCGGGCGCTCGGACGGTGCAGATCGTCAGCGCGTGGTCGTCGGCGAACGGTGTCACGCTCGCCCAGGAGCGAACGGACGAGAAATCCAACGAGATCACGGCGATCCCGGAATTGCTGGCGTTGCTCGACATTTCCAAGGCGCTGGTGAGCATCGATGCGGCGGGGTGTCAGAAGGCCATCGCCACGCAGGTCGTGGCCGGTGGCGGCGACTACCTGTTGGCGGTCAAGGAGAACCAACCCCGGCTGTTCGAGGACATCAAGGCCCTGGTTCGAGGGGCGTTGGAGACGGACTTCGCGGGGCTGAGCCGGCACCAGACCGACGAGCACTCCCACGGGCGCGAGGAACTCCGGTTCTGCGTCGTGCTGACGAACCTGGAGGCCATCCGGGACCGCGACCTGTGGACGGGTTTGAAGTCGGTGGTGTGCGTGGTGAGTCGGCGGACGGTGACGGGGAAGACGGAGGGCCGCGAGGTGCGGTACTACATCAGCAGCCGTCGGGGGTCCGGGACGATGTTCCTGGGTGCGAGCCGCAAACATTGGAGCATTGAGAATGAATGCCACTGGGTTCTGGATGTGGCGTTCCGTGAGGGCGATCACCGCCTCCGGGAAGGACACGCCCCCGAGAACATGTCCGTGGTCCGCAAGATGGCCCTGGCCATGTTGAAGAAAGCCAAGGCCCCGATCGGCATCAAAAACAAGCGGCTCAAAGCCGGCTGGGACGAGTCGTTCCTCGAACACGTCCTACGCGATTTCCTCGGCAAATGAGTGCAATTGCCCTGGGTGTCCAGGCGGGTCACTTCAGCCCACCCTTTGGTGTCCCAGAACTGCACGACGCCGGACGGGTAGCCGGTGCCCATCAGACGGGTGCCATCGGGGCTGAACCGCACCACGCCGACGTTCGACTGGCGGTCCGGGTGCGGCAGGGTTTTCGCCAGCGCGTGAGTCGTCGGTTCGAACT
>JANNQE010001066.1:0-1769 GCA_031441625.1 Planctomycetia bacterium | reverse complement strand
TGAACACCCCCTCTCCACTTCGGAGAGGGGGACGGGGGGTGAGGTTAACCTACTTCCCGGCCTTCCACTCGGCCCCGACCGGCAGTGCGTACAGGTGCGCGTGCTGTCGCAGGTCTCTCGTCCGCCCCGGCATCAGGGTCGTCGTCACGGTAGTCTTGCCCGCTTTCGTCTCGACCGTGTTGCTCAGCTTGTCTTGCCCCGACCCGGCCCACTGGAAGAGCGCCAGGTACTCCTTCTTGAAGTCCACCTTCATCGCCTTGGCCGCGTCGTCGCCGAACGCCTTCTTCAGTTCGTCTTCCGTCTTGATGACCGTCGGCTCGTCCCACTTCGCCTTCTCCTTCGCCGGCACCTTCACGTCCTTCAGTTCGACCTCACGCACGGCCGCTTCCTCCTTCTTCGCCGGCTCCGCCTTCTTCTCGTCGGCCGCCGACACCACGAACGCCGCCATGCCGAACACGACCAGAGCACACAGGTCACGCATCGTGAATCCTCTCGGGGTGATGCCGACCGCCGCAGGCCGGCGGTCGGCGATGGGGATTCTACCCACGCCGATCTGCGGGCAAGGGCGGAATGCGTGTAACGGCACAACCGGCACGTTCGGAGTTTCTTCGCCATGCGGATGAGTTTTCCCCACTGCTGCCACCCGTCTGCGGGCACGACTCGTGATTGTAAATTCTGCCGGGTGCGGTTCACCCCGGCGGTGCCGGTCGGTTGAATGGCATGAATGCGGAGCGTTGAACCCGTTCTCCCGCCGGTGACGGTTCACCCCACGAGACGCACCATGCCAGCCGCCGCCCTTCCCCGCCGTCCGGTTCGCCGGCATTTCATCAAGTTCGGGCTGGTGGTCGCGTTCGCCGTCGTCGCCGGGCTGGTGTCGGTGGTGGTGGCCCAACCGCCGGCCAAGGCGAGCCGGCCGACCGATCACGAGGTGGCATTGCGGGTGCGTGCCGCACTCGACGACCAGCCGTCGCTCAAACCGCACAAGCTGAACCTGCTGGTGAACGTGAGCGACGGCGTGGTGGTGATCGGCGGGGCGGTGCCCGACGCGGGGCTGGCGCCCACCATCGAACAGACCGCCGCGAAGGTGGACGGCGCGGCGCGGGTGAAGGTGAGCGTGTGGGCGCTCTCGCCCGCCCAGGCCGACCCGCTGACCGCCCGCATCGACGACCAGATGAACCCGCGGCCGACGCCCACGCCCGTTGCGGTACTGCCGACTCTCAGCGTGCCGACCGACACGCCCCGCCCCGACCCGCGGCCGACGGCCGACGTGACCGTCCGCACCGTGCCGAACCTGCTGCAACCGCCGGTGCAATCGGCCTCGCGTGCCCCGCACACCCGCCCGCCGGGGGCCGAACCGCCGGAGTACACGCCCATCCCGGCGACCAAGTTGCCGACCGACCCGATCCTCGAACCGCCGCCGGTGACCCCGGTGCGTGCGGCGACCCCGCGGGAGCCGGAGCGGGCGGGCGAGCCGGACGGGTGGAAGCGCGACCCGCGGTTCGGTCAACTGACGGTGGACGTGCGGGGCGGCACGGCGGTGATCGGCGGGCGGGCGCGGAGCCACACGGCCGCGTGGGAACTGGCCGAACAGGTGCGGGCGTGGCCGGCGGTCGAACGGGTGGTCGTCGGGCGGGTCGAGGTGAAGTAGGTCGGGTTGTCGCGCCTGACGGCGGGGCTTGTTCGCCGGACGGCGGCCCGCCTTACACCAACACGAACGGCCACACGGTAGGGTGGGCCGAGCGGGTCCGTCAGGACCGCGAGCCCCGCCG
>JANNQE010001065.1:0-3720 GCA_031441625.1 Planctomycetia bacterium | reverse complement strand
CCGGGCGGCACTCGAAATCGTGCCGCCCGGCAGGCGGCACCTACTTCTTCCACCCCATCTGTTCGATCAGGCTGGCCGGCTTCCGCTCGACCGTCGCCCCGCCGGTCTGCACCACCGCCTGCCACTTCTCCGGGTCGGCCGGCAGGTCCTTGCCGGTCAGTCCCTTCAGCCCCTCGTGCGCGTTCTGGGCGAGCACCACGTCCCGCCCGGCTTCCTGCTTGAGCACGGTCGTGAGTGCGGCCACCGACTCCGGCGACCGCATCTGCCCCAGCCCGCGAACGGCCGCCGACCGCACGTCGCGGTCGAGCTGCTGGTCGCTCTTCGCCGACGGCTCGGTGGTGGCCACTTTCGCCACGAACGCCACCGCTTCCGGCGTCTGCTTGTTCGCCATCGCTTCCATCGTCCGCAATCGCACGGTGGACACGAACGACGGCTCGCACCCTGTCGGGGCGAGGTCGATGATGGATTCGATGTTGGCCGTTTGCGTGAGGTCGGCGGTGGCCAACTTGGCCGGGTCGGACGGCACGCCGTCGGCCTTCTCGTAGGCGTCTTTGAGCAGGCCGATGGCCCGCGGGTCGTCGAACCGGCCGAGGGCGTCGATGGCGGCCACCCGCACGACCGGGCTGGCGTCGGTCGTGGCGGCCGTCCACAGGATGTGCATGGCTTCGTCTTGCTCGGCCGGCGGTTTGCCCTGCTTCGCCGGCTCCTTCAGCCGCCACATGGCGTCCGCCCGCTCGTTCCCGTCCACCTTGTTCCGTAGGACCGTGATCGGCTCCTCGCTGCTGAACAGTCTCGTGAAAGGGGCTTCGCGGAACTTGCGGGAGCTGACCGCATCCCAAGTGCCCGCGCACCCGATGCTGGCGATCAGAGCCACCGCCGCCGAGAGTGTGAGTGCGCGTCGGGCCACCGGATTCCCCCCAGAACCGTCCTGCCGATCCGCCGGGGCGATAGCAGGAGCGAGCGGGCGGGTCAACGGCGAGTTGCTGCTTCGGAATGACGAAGGACGAATGACCCACCAATGACGAAGGAAGGACGAAAACCCCAAACCCGAATGACGAAGGCCGCAGATGTTTTCCCTTCGTCATTGGTGGGTCATTCGTCCTTCGTCATTCCGGCGAAGCCGGGCTATTCCACCGCCACCATCTTCGGCCGCGGCACCTTCACCGCGTACACGCCGCCGTGGTCGGCCCACAGCTGCGCGGCCGTGCGGTACAGGAAGGCGAACGCCTCCGGCCGCGGGTGGTTCTCCAAATAGACCCGCACCAGCTCGCCCATGTGCGCGTCGTACCCCTTCTTGCTGCCCGTGTGGAACTGACACCGCCCGTCGAACCGCCGCAGGTCGCCGTCGAACTGCGGGCTGATGTGGAACAGCTCGTGGAACACCGTCACCAGCTTCTCGTCGAACGGCAAATCCAGGAACCGCGGCAGGCAGAAGGCGACCACGTACATCACCTCGCGGCCGTTCACGAAGTACCGCTGCACCTGGTACGTCCGCCCGCGGTGACGGCGGTAGAGCGTGCCGCCGGCGAACCGGAGCGGACTCACACGGGCGAGCAGGCCGGTCTTGCCAGGCTTGCCGGGGGTGAAGGAGTAGAGCAGGGCGTGCGGGTCGATGTGGGCGAAGGCGGGACAGCGGGCGACGACGTCCGCACACAGGGCGGCCACGTGCGCGGAGAAGTTGAAGGGGCGGGCGGCGGGGGTGCGGTCGCGGCGGGCCGACGTGACCCACCGCAGGGGCAGCGCCGACCGTCCCTCGCCCCACCGCCGTTCGGCCGACAGACTGCTCGTCATCGCGCGCCCCGCACCAAGGGTCCGGACTGTTATCGGCGGCGAACGCCCGCGGGCAACGGGGCGAGTGGCCGGATTCCGGCGGTGAGGTTCCCCGTCGGCAGGCACCCGCGGCGAGCACGCCGCCGCCATCTCGTGATACACCTTCATGGATACAACGTGGCACACGGCACCACCACAGGGGCGACCATGACCCGCATCGGCATTCTGATCTTCCCGGACGTGGAAGTGCTCGACTTCGGCGGGCCGTTCGAGGTGTTCAGCGTCACCCGATTGAAGGAGCCACGGGAGCGGGCCGACCCGTGCCCGTTCGAGGTGAAGCTGGTGGCCGAGACGCTTGCCCCCGTGACCTGCACCGGCGGGATGCGGGTGCTGCCGGATTGGGACTTCGCCAGTTGCCCGCCGCTCGACGTGCTGGTGGTGCCGGGCGGGTGGGGCACGCGGGAGCAGGTGAGCAACCCGGCGGTGGTGGCGTGGGTGAAGTCGCAAGCGGCCGGCGCGAAGTGGGTGACGTCCGTGTGTACCGGGTCGTTCCTGCTGGGCGTGGCCGGGGTGCTGGCGGGTAAGCCGGCGACGACGCACTGGCGGAGCCTCGACCGCCTGGCGGCGGCGTTCCCGGACGTGAGCGTGGACCGCGAGAAGCAGGTGGTGGAGGTGGGCAACGTGCTCACGTCGGCGGGCATCTCCGCGGGGATCGATCTGGCCCTGCTGCTGGTGGCGAAGCTGCTCGGCGAGCCTGTGGCCCGCGCCACGGCGAAGCACATGGAGTACCCGTACCCCGAAGGGGTGGGGCGACGGGTGGCAGTGGAAAGTTCTCTGCTCGCTCCGCGCGCGGGTCAGAGTGTCAGGTCGGCGAGGTTCGCCACTTTGATCGCCTGCCGGATGGCGTCCCGAAGTTGTGTGGCGTCTGTCGTCGCCCGGATCAACTGCTCCACCTCCGGCGGCACCACCCCGAACCGCTCGCGGAGGATGTCGATGAGGTCTTCCTGGCGTGTGGCCACCGCCCCTTCCTGCCGCCCCTCCTGCCGCCCCTCGCGCAAGATCGCCTGATAGGTGCTGGACTCCTTCATGCCGCGTGCCCTCAGGTAGGCGTTGTGGATCGTCACGTCATCATACCGCATGCCGAGCAGCAGCATACCGGAAGTGTGAACCATCACGCGAACCGGGTCGGGCACGTTCTCCGCCCGCATTCGGGCGTCCATGCGGTCCACCAACTCGCCCAACCGCCCGCTCGCTTCGTCCGTCAGCAGGGCCAGCGGCAGCGCGCCGATCCCGCCGGTCATGAGCGGTTCGGCCGGCAGTTCCCAGACCCGCACTATCTCATAGCTGAACCGCAGGTACTCGCGGCCGTCCGGGTAGTTGCGGGTGAGCGTGCCGGTGAAGGTGGGTCTGTTGGCTTCCCGCCGCAGGAGCAACGCTAACGAGTAGACCGGCCCGCCGTAGCGGTCGTGCAGGAGCGCGTTGTACAGGTGCAACCGCTCGGCGAAATCGCGGTCCCACCCGGCTTGCGGCTCGATGTGCAGCAACCCCTCGGCGGGGGGCAGCAGGCGGAACACTTTGTCGGCGGACAGTTGCACCGTGGACAAGTCCACGTCGAGCGGTTCCACGCCGACGGTCGGCGGCAGGCCGACCCGCGGGGCGAGCCAGTCCACCCAGTCGGCGGCGAAGTCGGCCAGCAGTTGCTTCAGTGTAGTGTCGAACGGTTTGCTCATGCGGCGAGTTTACCCGTCTGCGTCGAACAGCACCACATTTCCGATGCCAACGCCGGCGGCGTTAAGGTACCCGTCCGGTGAAATGACGCCTGGCGTGGTCGGGTAGTCTGTGAGTTTTCCCGTGGGAGAACTCCGTCATGGCGAGACACCGCCCCGAGAAGGTCCGAGCCTGGCGAGCATTGGTCGAGGCCTGGAAGCGGTCGGGCCAAACCGTCAACGC
>JANNQE010001064.1:0-2897 GCA_031441625.1 Planctomycetia bacterium | reverse complement strand
CCGGTCGCTCACGCTCCCGGCTCGCCGTTACCCCCCGCCCTCCTCCCGCTTCAGCCCGAGCAGGCGGTCGAGTTCGTCGAGCGTGCCGGCCTCGCGGATCACCTCCCGCATCAGCTCCGGGAACGGCATCGCGCCGAGCTTGACGCACCGTTCGAGCAGGTACGGGATGGGGCTGTGCGGCTCGATCCGCTTGAGCGCGTCGGCGATCTGCGCGAGCTGGCGGTACAACTGGTCCCGCCCGCCGCCCACCTTCGCCGTGACCTCGCCGCCGTCGTCCTGCGTCGGGGTGTCGTCGGCCGGCGCGTCGGCGTCCGATGGTGTGCCGAGCGGCACGCCCTTCACGCGAGCCAACCCGCGGACGAACTCCTCGCACTTCGCCACCGCCAGACCCAGTCCGCCGGGGGCGTCTTCCGACAGATTCGGCGCCTCGTTCCCCATCTTCTCGTCCAGCACCGTGCCCAGCCGGCGGAGGGTGGTTTGCACGTCGGTCAGGTCGGCGAGCGCCTGCCGCAGGCCGTCGGCGGTGAACGCCCCGGCCGCCGCCTCGGCCTCCGCCTTGCGGCCGGCGTCCAGCCAGTCGGTGGCCGAGAAGGCGTCGCCGCGGGTGGTCTTCACCACCGTCATCCGCAGCACGGTCTGCGGGAACTTGCCCCCCGAGGTGGCGTCGTTCAGCCAGTTCAGGCGGTGCAGGCGGGCCTCCTGGTCGCCCGGGTCGCACACCGGGTGGACGTGCTCCCACCCGTTCTCGGCCAGCCGCAGGAGCAGCGTCAGGCCGTCCCGCAGGCCGGCGGTGGCGTGCTTCTTGGTGAGCGCCTCCACCAGCCGGACGGCGGCGGTCAGGTCTTTGCCGGAGTTGGACAGGAAGTCGGTGGCGGTGCCGATCACCTTGCCCCACTCGGCGGGCGGGGGGGGCGGGGCGTTGGCGTCCTGGAAGTCGAGGTCGGGTTCGTTCCGCCAGGCGTCCAGGTTGTTCCGCACGTCGAACGGCAGGGGCACCCCGCCGGGGCTGTCGCCGGGGATGGGCTTCACCAGCTCGTCGACGTCGATGGTCGGGTCCGCGCTCACGGGCACCTCGGGTTAGTCCATCTTCTTCTTGGCGACCAGTTCGATGCGGAGCACCTGACGGACGGGCGGGCCGCGGTCGGCGGCGGCGTCCTCCTCGTTCGGCAGCATCCGCCACACGGCCGACTTCAAGTGCTTGCTCCGCACCACCACCGGCTCGCGGTGCGGGCTGGCCTGCGGGCTGGCGTGCAGCACGTAGAAGATCGGCTTGCCGGCGTTCGGCTCGATGGGGGAGAGTTCGATCTTGCCGTCCGCCTTCGGGGCGACGGGCGTGTTCTTGGTCACGTCGGCCGTCGGCCGGCGGCTCTTCTCGTCGCCGAACAGGAGCACGTCCACGAAATCCGCCTGCACCTCCACCAGCGACACCGCGGCCGGCTTGTCGCTGTCCCCGAGCAGGCGGACCTTCTGATTCGGCTGGAAGGGGGCGGCCCCGTCCACCACGACGCCGAATGTGAACGGCGGGGCAGCCGGGGCGACGGCCGGCTGGTACCACGCCCACACGGGCGGGGCGGTGGCGTCGGTCACTCTCGGCCCGCCGGCGAACGGCACGAAGTCCGGCCCGGTGCCGACCTGCGTGTCGGCCGTCTTCCCCAGCAGTTCGGCCAGCTCGCCGAGCGAGTCCAGGTCGTCGGCGAGTGGGGTCGGGCTGCCCTTCTGCCACAGCGCCTTCGCCAGCCAGTCGCCGCGGACGAACGGCACCGCCCGCAGTTGGGCGAGCGGGTCTTTCGCCCCCTTGCGGTGGGCGTTCATGGCCGCCACCGTCGCGTCGGTCGCCTTCTTGCGGGCGTCGTCGGCTGAGGTGTGCGAGTACGGGTATTCGAGTTGGATCAGGTCGAACGGCTTCATGCGGAAGTCGGCCGCGCCGTCGACGGGGTTGCCAGCCTTCGTCACCTCGAACAGCAGTTTGCCGCCGCCGTCCCACGCGAGTTCTTTCAGATCCAGCCGGTAGACCGTGCCGGCCGACCCGGCCACCGGCTTGACCGCCTTGGCGAGCAGGTCCGGCGTGCCCTCTCCCGGCTCCTTCTTGAGCGCCTCGTGCCGGCCCTTGGTCAGCCGCATCTTGTCGCCGTGGGTGCGGCCGGCGAGGGCGGTGAGCAACTCCGCCTCGGCCGCCGCCAAGTCGGCCCCCTTCTTGTCCACCAGGTGGGCGAGGGACACGTACCGCACGTGCTGCACGTGCTCCTTGCCCTTCTCCTGCTCCACTCGGGCGATGTCGTCGGCGATCAGCTTCAGCACGGCATCGTCGTCGAACGCGGTCGGGTACGCCGGTGCCCCGCGCCTGATCCAGTTCTCGACCGCCGCGATCTGCTCCTTCGGCACCGGCTTCCGTCCGCCGGGCGGCATCGAGCCGTCCGTCATGAACTCGACCACCTGCGAGCGGAGGTCGTCTTTGTCGAGCGAGGCGAACGGGATCTTCCCGGCGTTGCCCACCAGGGTGGAGTAGTCGCTCACCGTCCACCGCCCCTGCCGCTTCTTCTCGTCGGCGTCGCCGTGGCAGGAGGCGCAGTGTTCCAACAGCACCCGCCGAGCGGCGACGGCCGCGTCCCCGTCGGCCCGGTGCTTGGGCGGGTCGGCGGCCAGTGCCGGCAGGGTGAGCAGCGGCAGGAGGAGCAGGCAGTAGCGCATGGGGGCCTCGACCCTGTTAGCCCGAAGCGCGTGCGAGGGGCCAGTTTCTTCGCGGATCGGTTGCTCGCCCCTCGCTCGCGCGTCGGGCTACTGAGGTTCAGGTGAGCAATGCCAGTCGGACCGCGGTGCAGGCCGAAGGCCTGAGAGTGTTCAGCCCAGGGCAACGCCCTGGGTTCACGGCCCCCACCACCGGCCACCCCGAAGGGGTG
>JANNQE010001063.1:0-1991 GCA_031441625.1 Planctomycetia bacterium | reverse complement strand
GTCCCACACGCCCTTCTTCTTCATCGCCTCGCTCAGCATCTCCTTCAGCTTCGGGCTGGCCTCCTTCAGGCTGATGAAGAACCGCACCGTGTCGTCGTTCGTGTTCGTCAGCGAGATCTCTTCGCCGAACTCCCGCTCCTCGGTCACCTTGAACTCGGCGCTCTGCTTGGCCGCCACCTTCACGTCGAAGCGGAACAGCCCGGCCGTCTCTTCGACCGGCTTCGCCGTCTCGACCAGCTTGAACTGCTGGTTCGTGCGGTTCGGGTGCTCGATCACCAGCACGCGGTCGGTGTCGGACTTGTTGCTGATCTTGTACAGCTTCTCCTCCCGTTGCCGGCGGGTGGTCCGCACGATGCCCTTCGTTGCCTTCACGCTCACGATGGTGCCGGACTTCGTGCTTCTCGACGAGCCGCCTATTCCGGCCGCCGACAGCCGTGCCCCCCACGGGGCATTCCCCGCGGCGCTCGCCCGGAAAATCCCCGGAAACACGTATTGCGAAAAACTGCAAATCGGTCAGGCTCGAACGTCCTCGCCCAACTGGCGCATCCGAGGACACCACCCCATGACCACCGCCGACCTGCTGCACGAGGACGTCCTCTCGCTCGCCGGAGTGGCCCGGCTGTTCCCCGGTTCGCGGGGGGCCGAACGCGTCAGCCCGTCCACAATCTTCCGGTGGGCCACGAAGGGGGTCCACACCGCCGCCGGGGTGGTGAAGTTGGAGAGTCTTCGCGCAGGTTCCCGTCTGTTCACAACCAGACAATCGGTTGAACGTTTCGTGGCGGCACTCTCCGCCCCGGTCGAACCGGTCGCCGCCCCGGTGGTCCGCACCCCGTCCGCCCGCCGGAAGGCCGCCGACGCGGCCGCCGAGGCGCTGAAGAAGATGGGTGCCTGAGCGACAGTCACACCACACCACGAGGACTGCAGCATGACCCCCGAGTACACGCCCCTGCTCGACGCGGCCGCGCGGCGCCGACGACAGGTCCTGCTCGCCGACTACCGCCTCGACCCGGCCGACGACTTCCTATTGTGTACGCCGTACCAGCCCGGCCGTCACACCGTCTGCGTCCCCCGCCTGCGGGCCGATGTCCGCGAGCACCTCATCAGCGTCGAGCACGACCGGCACGTGCGGACGGGCGAGTTGCGCCGCCGGATCGTGCCGCTGGTCGTCGCCCACGGCGACCATGACGAGGTGCCGTGGGGGCTGGGGCCGCTGGTCGCACAGGCGCGGGTCGCCTTCGGAGCTCCGCCGGTTCCGGAGTCGACCGAGCCCGCCCCCACCTTCCCGCCGGACCTGCCCGACCCGCTTGTGCCCGCACACCTGCACACCCACCGCCGGCTGGTCGTCCACTATCGCCGTGGGGTGAGCATCCCCGGATTCATCAAGACCCTGGTGCGGGCACTGCCCGCGGTGCGGCTCGCCGTCGTCTGCTCGCGGCGGCGGGACGTCGGCCACCTGACCGCGGCACTCGTCGCCCTGAAGGTGGACGCCCGCGGGTTCTACGCGGCCACGCACGGCCATGAGACCAGACCGCCGCGGGTGGCGGTCGGCACGTCCGCCGGCCTGACGTCGTCGTCGGCCCGGGCCACCGGGTGCTCGGTCGTCGTCGCCCTCGACGCGGTCCACTTCTGCGGGTCGGGCGGGCTAGACCCGCGGGCCGAACTCGCGTGGCTCAACGCCCATTGGCTCGGGCTGGTGGCCGATGGCCGGCCGGTGTCACCGCTGGAGCGAGACCGCCTGGTCTGCATGTTCGGCCCGGCCGAACTCGACATCCCGGCCCACGGCATGGTGCGACGGGAAGTGGTGTTCGCCACCCAACCGGTCATGAGGCCGAAGGGGCGCGGGTACGAGCGGCACGTGATGCGGCTGGCCGGCGAACTGGCCGACCGGGAGTTGGGGGGCGTGTCCGGGCGGTCCGCCGTGGTCGAGCAGGCCGCCGGCAACCCCGGCCCGGTGGTGGTGCTGGCGGATGACAGATGGCACCGCCTTGACC
>JANNQE010001062.1:0-4778 GCA_031441625.1 Planctomycetia bacterium | reverse complement strand
CGTTGTTTCGACACGGCCACCGGGCTAATTTTCGGTTGACCGGGGGGGTTGAGCCGCGGGGGTGCAAAAACCCCTGGGGGCCCACGGCCGCCGCTCGCCCGGAGTCGGCGCAAGCAACTTCCGGTTGCACGATCCCCGGATGCGCCCCAAGATGAACCTGTCCCCTGCGGCCTGCCTCTCTCCCGGCCGGGTACCGTTCCCCTCGACGCTCTTCGACCGGAGTGTTTCCATGCCCCCGCTCGTGCGGACACGGCTGTCCGCCATGATGTTCCTCTTTTACAGCTCGCTCGGGGCGTGGGCCGTCACCACCGCGACCTACCTGAAGAAGCCGGCGGCGGACCGCGGGCTGAACTTCGACAGCCACCAAGTCGGGCTGATCTTCTCCACGTTCGCCATCGGCGGGGTGCTGGCCAACCCGCTCGTGGGCTTGCTGGCCGACCGCCTGTTCCGGGCCGACCGCCTGTTCGCCGTCATGAGCATGGCGTGCGGGCTGTTCCTGCTCGGCGCGTGGCAGTGGTGCGAACTCCGCGAGCCGGTGCTGGCGGGAGCGACTGCGGACGCGCTGAAGGCCGAAACCGATGTCACCTTCTACGGCTTGTTCGCCGTGCTGATGGCGTACTCGCTCTGCCTTCAAGTGGCGGTGCCGCTGGTGGCGGTCATCAGTTTGCGAAACCTGCCCGACCCGTCGCGGCAGTTCAGCCGCACCCGCCTGTGGGGGACGGTCGGGTGGATCGTCGTCGGGCTGCTCATGGGGTTCGTCATCGCCCCGGTGTCGAGCCAGCCGTTCCTCATGGCGGCGGTGCTGGCCGTCGCCGTCGGGGTGTACGGGCTGAGCCTCCCGCCGACCCGACCGAAGGGGCACGGCAAGTCGCTCGGCGAGGCGTTCGGCCTGCCCGCTCTCGGTCTGTTCAAACACCGCTCGTTCGCCGTGTACCTGGCGTGCGGGCTGACGCTGTCGGTCATGAACCAGTTCTACGGCGTCTACGGACACGCCTACCTGACCGCGACCGGGTGGGGATGGGTCGGGGCCGAGCGGTGGATGGTCATCGGGCAGGTGGTGGAAGTGGGGTGCATGTTCGTCATCCCGCTGCTCGACCCGAAGCGAAGCATGAAGTGGCTGATGCTGGCCGGGGCGGTGGGCGGGGTGGTGCGGGGGCTGACGATGGCGTGGGGCGAGCCGTGGGCGGTCATGGCCGTGGGCGTGCCGATGCACGGCTGGCAGTTCGCCTTCTACTTCATCACCGCCACCACGTTCGTCGACCGCCTGGCCCCGCCGCACCTGCGGGCGAGCGCCCAGGCCATCGCCGCGTTCGTCGGCGGCGGGGTCGGCCCGCTGGTGGGCAACTTCCTGGCCGCGGAAGTGGTGCTCCATTGCAAGACGCCCGACGGCACCGACTGGGGAACGTTCTGGCTGGTGCCGGCGGTCGGGTGTGCAGTCGTCGTCGCCGGCTTCGCCCTGCTCTTCCGCACGCCGGCCGACTCGCCCGCCCCACTGGTGGTGCCGTCGCTCCCGCCCCACGCCCGAGACACGACCAACGAGCCGAGCACGGTCCTCGGCGGGTGAAGTGTGGGACTCTTCGCCCCCACCCCGTGCTCGCCGAACGAAGCCCTCTCCCCCGAAGCGGAGGAAATGTCCGATGCCCGCCGCCACCCGTCGCCGAATGCCAGACACCTACTTCGCGCTCGTGAAGCGGTTCCCGCTCGTCCGCATCGCCGACGACGACCACCTCGCCGATGCGCTGCGCGTGGTGGACGGGTTGGTCACGCAGGAACTCGACGCCGGTGGCGAGGCCTATCTGGACACTCTCTCGTCGCTCGTCGCCACCTACGAGGGCGAACACCACCCCATTCCCGACGCCACGCCCGCGGAGGTGATCCGCGAGTTGGTCGAAGTGAACGGGTTGACCGGGGCGACGCTCGCCGAGCGTTCGGGGATCGCCACTTCGACCGTGTCCGCGCTCATGACCGGTCGCCGCCGGCCGACCCCCGAACAGATGGTCGCGCTCGGGAAGGTGTTCCGAGTGAGCCCGGCGGTGTTTCTGCCAACGGACGCCGTGTGACGCCGGTCAGTCGCCCTGGTGGCTCCCACTTCACGTGAACTTCGCTCCCCCCATGTGCCGATACTTCCCAAGATGCCCGAACCTCGCGTACTCGTCCTGTACAATCAGCCGGTGCTGCCGGCAGACCACCCCGACCGCGGGTCGGAAGAGGACGTGCTGTACTCCGTCAAGGTGGTGGGCGACAGCCTGAAGCTGGCCAACATCCCGTTCACCACCTTCGGCGTGACCGACGACCTGCCCGCCCTGCTCGCCCGCCTGCTCGCCCGCGACTTCGAGCTGGCGTTCAACCTGTACGAGGGCACGGCCGACCGGTCGGTCACGGAGGTGTACTTCACCGGCCTGCTCGAGTGGCTGGGCATCCCGTACACCGGCTGCCCGTCGTTCACCCTGAGCGTGGCCCGCAACAAGCCGATGTCGAAGCGGCTGTTCCAGACGGCCGGGTTGCACACCGCCGAGTTCGCCGAGGTGAGTACGCCCGAGGTGCCAGGCTGGCAGACGTACCCGGCCATCGTGAAACCGGCGGCCGAAGACGCGAGCGTGGGCATCGACCAGGGGGCGGTGGTGAAGACCGGCGCGGAGTTGCAAGCGCGGGTGAAGTACGTGCTGGACGAGTACGGCCCGCCGGTGCTGGTCGAGCGGTACATCCCCGGCCGTGAAATCCAGGTGTCGCTTATCGACCTGGAGGGGACGAACCGGCCGACGGTGCTGCCGTTCGCCGAGATCGCGTTCAACCCGGCCGCCGACGGCACCCGGTGGCCGATCTACACGTACACGGCCAAGTGGCACGAGGACAGCGAGGAGTACAAACAAGCGCCGGTGCAGGTGGGGGCGAAACTGCCGGCGGACGTGGCGGAGACGCTGACCGACGTGGCCGTCCGCACCTACCACCTGCTCGGTGCCCGCGACTATGCCCGCGTGGACGTGCGGGTGACGCCGGCCGGCGAGGTGTTCGTGTTGGAAATGAACCCGAACCCGGCGATCACCAGCCTGATGATCGACGAGGGACTGCCGGTCGTCGGCTCGACGTATGACAAGTTCATCGTCGCCCTGGTGCGGAACGCCGCCGCCCGCCGCGACACAGCCGCCGGCAAACGCCGTGTGCGAGCCTGATCGGACGAACCCGGCCCGCAAGGGCCGCGGGTGGCGTTCCCAATCGCCTCGCCGAGCTGAATTGAACCCCACACCCGCGGCCCTTGCGGGCCGGGTTCGCCAGGAAAGCAATGCTCCCCCTCACCGTCGTCAACGCCGCCACGGCCACCTTCGACTGCTCGTTCGGCCGCGGGTGCGAGGGCCTCTGCTGCCGGCACGGCGAGCCGAGCGTCACCCACGCCGAGAAGGCCCGCATCGACGGCGTGCTCGACCGCGTCCGCCCCCTGCTGCGGCCGGAGGCGGCGGCGGCCCTCGACGCCGACGGGTGGCTGACGGCCGAGCGGAAACTCGACCTGCCGATGACCCGAGTGGTGGACGAGTGGTGCATCTTTTTCAACGGCGGGTGTACACTACACAAGGTGGGTGCGGCCGACGGCGACTTCGCCCGGTACAAGCCGGTCCAGTGCGTGCTGTTCCCGCTCGAACCGACCGGCGACGGCACCTGGTACGTCCGCCAGGCGGGGCTGGAAGGGGAGGAGTGGAACGACCTGTTCTGCCTGAACCCGGCCAACACGCCGCTGAAGGCGGTGGACACCTTGGCCCCCGAGATCCAGGTGGCCGCCGCCCTCGGGCCGGCGTTCGCGTGGGGCGACGAGCCGGGCGGAAAATCGGGCGGGACTCCTTGACACCCGCTTGCGCGGGCAGAAGATTCATAAAACACCGCCACCGCGGGGCCGGGCTGCCCGCCCCCCCCCGCCGGCCGAGGACCGAACATGAGCCGCCAGCGGATCACCGTCGAAGACGTGGGCGATGTGGCCGTCGTCCAGTTCGTGGACAAGAAGATCCTGGACGAGCAGAACATCCAGATGATCGGCGACGACCTGTTCCGGCTGGTGGACGAGCTGGGCCGGCGGAAGCTGCTGCTCAACTTCACCAACGTGGACTTCATGTCGAGCGCCGCGCTGGGCAAGCTGATCCGCCTGCACCAGCGGCTCACCCAGGTGGGCGGCAAGCTCATCCTGTGCGGCATCACCAAGGACATCCTCCAGGTGTTCACCCTCACCAAGCTGGACAAGATGCTCAAGATCGTGAAGGACGAGCAGACCGGGCTGGGCTCGTTCTGACCCCGTTCGCCCACGGGGTCGGCACCGGAACCGCACCATGACTGACCGCGCCAGCACGCACGATTTGCACGTCGCCAGCGACCTCGGCGAGGTGCGTCGCGTTCAAGATTTGGTGGAGGCTGCGCTCCAGGCCAACCGCTTCGGCGAGAGCGACCAGTTCGCCGTCAAGCTGGCCGTCGAAGAGGCCCTGGTGAACGCCATCAAGCACGGCAACCAGCTCGACCCCGGCAAGCGGGTGCGGGTGCGGTACAGCGTGGACGACGACCTGTTCCGCATCCAGATCACCGACGAGGGGGCCGGGTTCAACCCGGAAGACCTACCCGACCCGACGGCCGACGACTTCCTCGAACGCCCCTGCGGCCGCGGCGTGCTGCTCATCCGCAGCTTCATGACCAGCGTGGACTTCCTCGGCCGCGGCAACGAAGTGGTCATGAGCAAGGCCAAGACCCCGCCCGACGCGGAGTAGGTGCCGCCTGCCGGGCGGCACTTGCGAAGTGCCGCCCGG
>JANNQE010001061.1:0-3223 GCA_031441625.1 Planctomycetia bacterium | reverse complement strand
CCGGACTGTCGATCCGGAGGTTGCGGGTTCGAGTCCCGTCGCCCTCGCTAGTGCAACTCAACGCGGCCCGGTGCGAATCAGCGCCGGGCCTCTTCATTTCCCGCCCAGTTCCCGGTTGTTGTCACCCGACGGTCGGCAAGCATTTTCCGGAACGGGTGAGGGCGAACGGGCGTCGTCGGCCATAACGAAGGGTAGGTCGTTCGCCACCACCGTGGGGTCCGCCATGTCCGACGCTGCTCCTCCGCCCGCACCCGCGGCCCAAACTCCGCCCGCCCAGCGAGTCCGCCGCTGGCCGACGGCGGTGGTCACGGTCCTGCTCACCTCTCAGGCGGCCATCTTCGTGGCGTGGTACGTCCTGTACCACGTGCTCCCGACTCAGTTGCCGAAGCAGGAGTGGTGGGTGCGGCAAGACCCGAAGACCTTCACCGACTCCCGCGCCCGGGGAGCGTACATCGAGAGCGTGCTGTACTCGAAGCTGTCGGCCGGGTCGAAACTGAACCTCATCTACGAAGCGGTCTACCGCGAGAGTCCGGGGCCGCACAGTTCAAACCCGAAAGGGTCCTGGGATGCGTACCTCGGCGGCGGGCGGTTCCCATACCTGCGGGAGCCGTTGGTGGAACTGGTTGTCGGCATCCTGGAAAACCCGAACGCCGACCCGGAGTCGCACCTCAACGCACTCCGCCTGTTCAACCGGGTTGTCGCCTGGGCGGCACGCACCAAATGGCCGGAGAAGCCGTCCGCCCTCGACTACGAATTGGATCGGGACCGGCAGGCGGCCCGACTGGACCTGGCGAACGCGACGCCACACCTGATTCGATTTCTGGCCTCTGCGGGCGTCTCGGCCGACCATCGCCGCGAGGCGGTGCAAGCCTTCGCACGAATCGGCAGACCGTGGGATCGCTCCTTTGCCCCGCACTCCTTCGCGCCCCAGCAGGTGTTCCCGGCCGCCGAACTGATCGTGTGTCTGTCCGATCCCGACAAGCAAGTCCGATGGTCGGCCGCGCGAGCGCTCGGTTACGCCCCCGAGGCGGACCGCGCCGCCGTCATCCCCGCCCTGCTGAAACAGTTCTCGGCTGTGAACAAGACGGACTCGCTCCGGTCCGACGGGGACAGTTGGTACTGGGGGAGTGAAGCCGTCCGGATCGAGGTGGTTCGCAGTCTCGGGATGCTCGGCCCGATTCCGGACCACGACCCGCGACCCGCCTTGGTGGCCCATCTGAACACCCCACGCGTTCCGTTCACCGCGAGCCATGAGTCCGAATGGGACAACGACGCCGCCGTCCGCGCCCAGATCATCCAGGTTCTCGACTGGATGCCGGGGACGTCCGACGGGTCCCGCGCGGCGCTGGCCACCCTCCGGGGGTGGAAGGCGGTGAGTTGGCCGTTCGATTACGCCTCGCTCGCGGCGGCCTGTTCACTCGGGAAAATGACCTGGTGGGATGAGGCCGGATCCGCCCTGCTGACGGCGTTCAGGGAGGAGTTGAGTCACCACCAGAAGAACTTGAAGGTGCATGACCGAGCGTGGTTTGAGTTCGTGCACCTGTTCACATACGCTCAGGCGCTGCTGGAACACCGGGAGACGGCCCGCACCGCCGTGAGCGACCTGATTCGCATCTTGCCCGCCGTTCGAACAGGGGAACGCCAGTTCGCCTTCCAACCACAGGTGCAGTCACGGCCCTGGTACTGGGAGCGAGCTTTCCCTCCCCTTCCGTCCGATTTCTCATTTCGGAATCTTCATAATTATCCTTATGGCAACATCCCGGACCGAAGTGACTGGCTGACGAAGGCGCTCGAACGCCTCGGCCCGCCGGCCAAGTCCGACCTCCAAGCCCTGAGAGATCTGCTGGACTACGATGGCAAAACGGAGGTGACGAAGAACGGAGACGTCTTCGAAGTGCGCCACGAGGCGGCGAAGGCGTTGTTGCGTGATGCCGTCGCCGGGGCGAAGGACCGGCGGGCCGCGCTCGAGGCGGTCCGCGACGACCCGGCCAGCCACTACGTACTCGTCGCCCAGGCTAAAGCCGAACTGGAGAAACTGATGGGGAAGTGAACCGCGTCACCACGCAGCCGACGTTGAGCCGGCAACTGCAGCAGCTCGAATCCCTCCTCGATGCCCCGCTCGTGCAGCGGGACTCCCACAGCATGAGTCTCACGGCGGCGGGCCAACGCCTGCTCATGGATGCGCGGGAAATCCTCGACCACGTTCACGCCGCCACGCTGCGCGCGAACGGTGAGCATGTCGCGCCGCGCGGGCATCTCCGCGTGGTGACGACGATTGACATGGGCCAATACCATGTCGCCCCGCTGCTGGCACGGCTGCGCGAGCAGTGCCCGCAGTTGACTGCCGAAATGCACGTGACAAATCGCCCTGTGAAATTCGTCGAGGAAGGATTTGATTGCGGCGTGCTGGTCGGCGCCATCACCGATGACACGCTCGTCGCCAAACGCCTGCTGGAAAATCCGCGCGTGCTCGTCGCCTCGCCCGCGCTGGTGAAGAAACTGGGATTCCCGAAGGAGCCTCGCGACCTCAAAGCCTGGCCCTGGGTGGGGCTGCTTGGCGCACATTTCCTCATCGAACATTCGGTCCCGCTCACGAAAGGCGGCAAAGCCGAGACGCTAGATTTTGATGCTGCGCTTCGGCTGGACGGCGTTACCTCTATGCGCGCCGTGTTGCTTGCTGGAGCGGGAGTCGCGGTGATGCCGCACTTTGCCGTGCGCGAAGCGGTCGCCGAAGGCGCGCTGCAACTCCTGCTGCGCGATTGGAGAATTCCGCCCGTGGCGTTTCACGCCGTCTATCCGGCCTCACGCTTTGTGCCTGCGAAGGTGCGCGCCTTCGTAGACTTGTGCGTGCAAGAAATGCCGGGAAGATTCGACGAAGTCAGATGAATTCACCTGCGCCGATATCGTGCTTTGTGACCCAGGCGCGCCGGTCGAGCCGCCTGACTCACGTGACGCCGTTCAAGGCTAGGATTTCCAACGCGGAACGTCGGGGAGCGTGAAGTCCGGGTGCCGCTCACCAACATTAGGCGGCGCGGCACCTGCCGGGGTGCCGCTACCGACTGTGGACAGTAACAACGCGAGGGGAAGACGGCCGCGCCGGGACAGCCCGAACCGACGAGGACATCGCTGCCGCCCTCGGGTGCAGCCTCCGCACCATCGCCCGCGTCCGCACGCGGTTTGTCACCGAGAGCATCGACGCGGGCGTGTCTGCGCGACCGCAGCC
>JANNQE010001060.1:0-2991 GCA_031441625.1 Planctomycetia bacterium | reverse complement strand
CGGAATTCCGACCCGCTGTTAGGGTGGCCCGCCCTCGCCGAGAGCGGAATTCCGACCCGCCCTCGGCGAGGGCGGACCACCCGATAACAACCCCCATGCTCCCTGTCGCCACCACCATCGCCGAAGTCCGCGCCGCCGTCCTCGCCGCGCGTGCTGCCGGCCACCGCATCGGGTTCGTGCCGACGATGGGCGCGCTGCACGCCGGGCACGCCGAACTCGTGCGGGTCGCCAAGCGGCAGTCGAACTACGTCGTCGTGTCGGTGTTCGTGAACCCGACGCAGTTCGGCCCGACCGAAGACTTCGCCAAGTACCCCCGCACGCTCGACGACGACCGTCGCATCTCCGCCGACGCCGGCGGCGATCTGATCTTCGCCCCCACTGCGGCGGAGATGTACCCGCCGAACGCCGTCACGTTCGTGGAAGTGGCGGGGTTGGATCGAGTGCTGTGCGGCCCGCGGCGGCCAGGGCACTTCCGCGGGGTGGCCACGGTGGTGCTGAAACTGTTCAACATCGTGCGGCCCGACGTGGCCGTGTTCGGGGCGAAGGACGCCCAGCAGTCGATCATCCTCCGCAAAATGGTGGCCGACCTGAACTTGCCGGTGGAAATCCAGGTGGCACCGACGGTGCGGGAAGCCGACGGCCTGGCGATGAGTTCCCGCAACCGCTACCTGAGCGCGACCGAGCGGGCGAACGCCCCGCGGATCTTCTTCGCCCTGTACCAACTCCGTGATCGCGTGCAGGCGGGGGAAACGGACGTGGCGAAGCTGGAGGCGCAACTGCTCGCGGCGGTGACGGCAATCCCCGGCGCGCGGGTCGATTACGCCAACATCCTCGACGCCGAAATCCTCACTCCGTTGGGCCGACTCGACCGCCCTGCCCTGGCAGCCGTGGCGGTGTTCCTGGGCACCACTCGGCTGATCGATAACGTAGTCCTGTCACCCCGGAGCGCGTCCGCCTGATCCGAGCCTACTCTGCTGCGGCGTTCCGCCGCGGTTGCGCTCGCTCTCGCGTTGCGACCCCGAGGCCGTTTTTCTTGGTGCCATCCCAGACACTGTCTGGGTTGGGCTGAGACAACCGATGTTCCTACCCAGACAGTGTCCGGGATGGCTCGGTGAACGTCCTCGGTCGATGGTTCGAAGTCGGGTTCGGTGGTCCGCTTCGGGGTGACACTCTTGTTCCCCTCTCCCCACGGGGAGAGGGGAACCACATCATGCCCCACCCGCTGTACACCCCGGAAATCCGGGAGATGCTCGACGCCGACGACGCCGTCGGGCTGGCGGCCATGTGCGACGAGTTGCACCCGGCGACCGTCGCCGAGGCGATCAGCGACTTCGACCCCGACCTGACGTGGAAGCTGCTCAGCGGCACCGAGGTCCGCACCCAGGCATCAATTTTCGAATACCTGCCGAGCACGATGCAGGTGGAGTTGCTGTCCGACCCGTCTCGCCCGCAGGTGGTGAAGCTGATCGAGAAGATGTCGCACGACGACCGCGTGGACCTGCTGAAGAAGCTGCCCACGCGGGTGTACGAAAGCCTGTTGCGACTGGTGGACGACGCCGACCGGCGGGACATGAAGGCGCTGTTCGAGTACGGCGAGGGGACCGTCGGCGCGATCATGACGACGGACTACGCCTGGCTGCCGCAGACGCTGACCGCGGCCGAGGCGGTGGACCAACTGCGGGCACAGGCACCCGACAAAGAAACCATCTACTACATCTACGTGCTCGGCGACGCCCGCAAGCGGCCGGACGGCGGCATCGCCCCCCGCCCGCTGCTCGGCATCATCTCGCTCCGCGACCTCATCCTCGCCCCGCGGCACGCGCTCATCTCCGACCTGATGGAAGAAGAACTGGTCGCTCTCAAGTACACCGACCCGCAGGCGACCGCCGCCGACCTCCTCGGCCGGTACGACTTCATCGCCATGCCGGTGCTCGACGAGCAGGGCGGCATGCTCGGCATCGTGACGCACGACGACGCCCTCGACGTGGTGACGCAGGAGGCCACCGAAGACTTGCAGCGGCAGGGGGGCGTCAGCCCGATTGCCGGCGACTACCTGAACGCCGGGCTGTGGCAGGTGTGGAAGAGCCGTGTCGGGTGGCTGGCCGGGCTGTTCATCGCGCAACTGCTCACCGTCCTCGTGATGTCGTTTTACGAAGACCAGTTGAAGCAGGTGACGGTGCTCGCCACGCTCATCCCGCTCTGCCTGTCGGTGGGCGGGAACGCCGGCTCGCAGGCGAGCACGCTCGTCACGCGGGCACTGGCCTTGGAGCAGGTGCAAGTGCGGGACTGGCTGCGCGTCTTCCGCCGCGAGGTGGTGGTCGGCACGGCGCTGGCCGTGACGCTCGGCGCGCTCGGCCTGTTCCGCACGTACTTCCTCACCTTCCACGAGATCCGCAACGTTCACGACCAGCTCGTGCGGCTGACGTGCGTCATCGGCATCTCGGTGCTGTTCATCTGCCTGTGGGGCACGCTGCTCGGCTCGATGCTGCCGATCATCATCAAGAAGATCGGGTTCGACCCGGCCCTCATGTCCAGCCCGTTCATCGCCACCCTCTCCGACGTGTCCGGCATCGTCATCTACTTCAGCGTGGCCTGGGTGTTCTTCTTCTCCGGCTGGTGGTGAGCGTGCGTGGCAACGACCTGAAGTACGCCGGGCCGAAGACGGCCGAAGATCTGCCCATCGACGCCCACGAACTGGTGGCCCTGTGTGCCCCGCGGCCGACGTTCATCTCCGTCGGGTCGTTGAAGGTGGAGGGCACCTGGATCGACGCGAAGGGCAGCTTCCTGGCCGCGTCCGAAGCCGGGCCGGTGTACAAGCTGCTCGGCAAGAAAGACCTCGGCACCAAGGATTTCCCCGACGAGAAGGTGGGCCTGACCGACGGCGACCTCGCCTTCCGGATGCACGAGGGCGGGCACACCGTCGGCCCCAACTGGCCGACGTTCCTCACCTGGGCGGTTCGGTACGTGAAGGCTCCCTAACGGTGAACCGGC
>JANNQE010001059.1:0-17967 GCA_031441625.1 Planctomycetia bacterium | reverse complement strand
CCCCCCCGTTGTTCGTCCCCCCCCCGTAGATGGGGGGGGCGGAATAAGCGACTGCCCCGCCACCACGGGGCGGGGTCGCCCCCGCTCCGTTTGGTCGCGGCGAACGGATTCGGCTCACCCCACCCACACGTCTTCGTTCTTCAGCTTCCCCTTCATCGTCTTGCGGTACACGTGGTCCTTGCCGTCCACGATGCCGTGGGCCTTGTCCAGCTTGCCCATGAACAGCTCGGCCGGCTGCGCCGACTCCTCCCAGTCGAGGATGTTCTCGCCGGCGCTCGCCTGGAGGTACAGCGTGTGGTCGAAGCTCGCCTTCTCCTCCACCTTGCCGTCGTGGATGTGGACGGTCGGCAGGAACAGCTTCTTCGCGCTCTCGCGGGGGAAGTCGAACGCCATCGGGTGCACCTTCTTCTCCCCCTTCTTCAGTTGGAAGACGGCGAACCCCCAGTCCTTGTACTGCGGCAGCTTGGCCCACACGTCGGCCGGTAGCTTGAACTTGTCGTCCACCCGCTCGAAGTCCTTCTGCGTGGGCACGAACGAGGCGATGAAGCTGCCCACTTCCACCACCTTCAGCTTGTCGTCTTTGGCACCCAGCGAGTTGCCCGGGTCCTTGCCCCCGCGGGATTCCGGCACCGGCCAGCCCTTCCGCATGTCGGCGAAGAAGTCCTCGTACTTGTCCAGGGCGAGGAACTTGACCGCGTCTTCCTTGCTCGCTTTGGGCGTCGGAATCGGCAGGATCATGGCCAGTTCTTCGGCCGCCTTCACCG
This sequence comes from Planctomycetia bacterium, assembly GCA_031441625.1. Lineage (GTDB taxonomy): Bacteria > Planctomycetota > Planctomycetia > Gemmatales > Gemmataceae > JALHQU01. The sequence continues at coordinate 17,203 of JANNQE010001059.1, read as the reverse complement.
TCATCGAGTAGGCGAGGAACTGCCGCCCGTCTTTGCCCGCCCGCGCGAAGATGTTCGTGTTCGACACTTCGGCCGCCTTCGAGAAACAGCACATCGCCCGCCCTCCGGGGAAAGGGAACGTCGGTATGGTAGCAGAAGACCTCACCCCCCGTCCCCCGACTTGTTAGCCCGACGCGCGAGCGAGGGCCGTTGGCCTGTGCGGAAAGGCGGTTTGGCCCTCGCTCGCGCGTCGGGCTAACCTGAACCGGGAAATTCCACCCGCCGCGCGCCGCACCTCCGGGCACCTCGCGGCGGAGTTCCCGAACCACCGAGGGGCCGCCGTGGGATCACCCGCCCTCGCTCGCGTTGTCAACACCCTGCGGGCGGCACGCCGAACCGCCGACGTGCCCGACACCGACGGTCAGTTGCTCGCCCGGTTCACTTCGGCCGGCGACGAGGCGGCGTTCCGCGCGCTCGTGCGGCGGCACGGCCCGGCGGTGCAGGCCGCGTGTCGGCAGGTTCTGTCCGACCCCGCCGACCAGGACGACGCCTTTCAGGCCGCGTTCGTGGTGCTGTTTCGCCGGGCGAAATCGGCCGCATCCGTTTCGTCGCTCGGCGGGTGGCTGTTCGCGGTGGCGCACCGGGTGGCGGTGCGGTGCCGGGCGGACAAGTCGCGCCGCTCGGCGCGTGAGGCCGAGGCCGCCCGTCGCACCCGCACGATTGCCGACGCACCCGATCCGGCCGTCCGCGAGTTGTCCGACTTGCTGCACGCCGAACTGAACGCACTGCCCGACAAGTACCGCCTACCACTGCTCCTGTGCCTGGTGCGGGGGCTGTCACGAGACGAAGCGGCGGCCGAACTGGACAGCACGTTCGAGACGGTGCGGTGGGGCCTGGAGCGCGGGCGGGCGCTGCTGCAAAAGCGACTGGTGAAGCGGGGCGTGGTGCTGTCGGCGGCGCTGCTGGCGGCGGCGGTGGGAACGTCTACGGCGACGGGAGGTCCGTCGGCCGACCTGATCGAACTGGCGGTTCGGGCGTGCGGGGCGGTCAGCCCGGCAGTGTCCGCGCTCGCCCACGGAGCATTTCCCATGTCCACGTTCAAGCGGGCGGTGTTGCCGGCGGTGCTGGTGTTCGGGCTGCTCGGCGTCGGGGTCGGGTGGAACATCGGGCCGACACCCGCCACGGCCGACGAGAAGCCGGCGATGAAGGCGGAGAAGCCGGGCGACAAGAAGGAGGTGAAGCCGGAGAAGCCGACCCGCATCGGCGGCACCATTACCGGGCCGGACGGCAAGCCGGTGGAAAAGGCCGACGTGTTCGCCAGCTACCTGCCCGCCGGCGAGGACCTCTCGGAGGAGCGGGTGAAAACGGCGCGAGTGGCCGTCACTGACGCCACCGGCCGGTTCACCGCCGAACTGCCGAAGGACGCCTCGGCGCTCTTCCAGGTCCACGCCACCAAGCCGGGGATGGGCGTGGCGTGGGCCCAGCCGAGTTACCCGAAGATGACGTTCGACGACCCGATGAAGCTGGCCATGAAGATGGTGCCCGATCAGCCGATTCGCGGGAAGGTGCTGGACACCGAGGGCAAGCCGGCCGCAGGCGTGACGGTGAACGTGTTCACCCTGATGGACCCGACCAGCCGCGACTTCGACAAGTTCCTGAAGGGGGCGGCGGACGGCGGGTTCGGTCAGGTGGGCCAGTGGGACCACCCGCTGCACCCGCCGGCCGACCTGTTCGCCACCACCACAGACAAGGACGGTGCGTTTGAAATGAAAGGCGTGGGCAGCGACCGCATCGTCGGGGTGGTGGTGTCCGGGAAAACTTACGCCCGCATGTCCGGCATGGTACTCACCCGCCCGAAGGTGGACGTGGCCCCGCTGAACAAGCAGCCGGGCGGCTCGACCATCCGCGGCAAAGGCCAGCACGCCGTCTTCTACCCGCCCGACGCGGCGCTCGTGGTCGAACCGGGCTACGCCGTCGAAGGGGTGGTGACGGACAAGAAGACGGACAAGCCGATCCCGAACTGCCAGTTGCATGTGAACACCGGGTTCTGGGATGGCGTGGTGACGAAGTCCGACAATGCCGGGAGGTATCGGTTCGACGGGCTGACGAAGGGGATGATGCACTCGGTCAGCGTGCAACCGCCGAAGGGGGCGGAGGTGTTCCCCACCTGGGTCGAGGTGCGGGCCGGCACCGGCTACCAGACGGTGACGAAAGCCATCGCCCTGGCACCGGGGGCGGTGTTCGCCGGCAAGGTGATCGACCAGCGGACGAAAGAACCCGTGGCCGCGTCGTTCCAGATCATCCCCGACGCCGACAACGAGTTCGCCAAGAAGCCGGAGTACGAGACGGCGAGCCGCGACATGACGTGGAAGGGCGGCGGCAGCACGTTCCGCATCGTCACGCTGCCGGGCAAGAGCAAGGTGAACGTGCAGGTGAACTCGACCGGCCTGCTGCACGGCGAGCCGTACCACCCGTACCTGGTCGGGCAGTCGCTGACGGTGGAACTGAAGGAGAGCGGGAACGCCGAGATCGTCGTGGAGGTGGAGCGGGGCAAGTCGGCGACGGTGAAGGCGGTGGACGCCGACGGCAAAGCAGTGGGCGGGCTGGTGACGGTCGGGCAGACGGTGAGCGACTACGGGCTGGTGGGCGAGGAGTGGCCGGCGGTCCACAAGCTGCCGGAGAAGGAGAGTGAGTTCACCGTGTACGGGCTGGCTGCGGGCAAGAAGCGGACGGTGATCGCCGCGGTGCCGGACAAGAAGCTGGCCGGCGTGGTGCAGGTGGGCGGCGACGACAAACTGGAGGTGAAGCTGCTGCCGCTGCAACCCGTGCGGGGCACCTTCACCGACACCGACGGCACCCCGCTCGCCGGCGTGACCGTCGGCATCGACTACGACGCCCGCATCGAGGGGCTGCTCCGCGACCACGCGACCGCCTGGAAGGTATCAGCCGTCACCGACAAGGACGGGAAGTTTGAAATCCCCGACGTCATCCCCGGCCTGCCGTTTACCTTCAGCTCGCACAAAGGCGACGTGTACTACCGCGGCGTGCCGCGGCTCGGCACGCAGACGGTGACAGCCGGCAAGCCGCTGGAACTGGGCACGCGGAAGGTGGAAGAGTCGCGGGACTGAACCTCCACCGGCGGGGTGGGCGAGCCCGCCGGCGGGGCACGTCACTTGGCGACGGCCGCCGTCTCGGGCGGGGAGGCGAACACGAAGCGGTGCAGCAGCCCGCCGACCGCCGCCCCGACCATCGGGGCCACCCAGAACAGCCACAACTGGCCGAGCGCCCACCCGCCGTCGGCGAACAGCGCCTGGCTGGTGCTGCGGGCCGGGTTGACGCTGGTGTTCGTGACGGGGATGCTGATCAGGTGGATGAGGGTGAGGCACAGGCCGATGGCGAGCGGGGCGAACCCGGCCGGGGCTTTCCGGTCGGTGCTGCCCAGAATCACGAGCAGGAAGACGGCCGTCAGCACCGCCTCGACGACGAACGCCGACACCAGGAAGAACCCACCGGGCGAGTGGGTGTCGTACCCGTTGGCGGCGAACCCGCCGAGGGACGAGAACCCGCTCTTGAAGCTGGCCACCACGGCCAGCACGCCGGCGGCGGCGATGGCCCCGGCCACTTGCGCGCCGATGTACTGGGCCACTTCGGTCCACTTGACCCGCCCGGCCACCGCCAGCCCGACCGTCACCGCCGGGTTCAGGTGGCAGCCGGAGATGTGCCCGATGGCGTAGGCCATCGTCAGCACCGTTAGGCCGAACGCCAGCGACACGCCGACATGGGCGATGCCCAGGTTGTACGGGGTCGGAGGGGTGGTGCCGGTGTCGTTCGCGATGAACATGGCTGCCAGCACGGCACTGCCGCACCCGCCGAACACCAGCCAGAAGGTGCCGACGAACTCGGCCAGCATCTTCTTTCACAACGGAACAGTCACGGGCGATCTCCGCATGGGGAAACGGTACGGCGGGCGATCCGCCGTGAGCGTGTTGTACGGACCCGCCCTCACTTCTTCTTCCGCTCGCTCAGGTCAAAGCTCTCGCCCGCCTTCAGCCACACGGGTTCGCCCTTCGCTTCGCCGAACTGCACCTTCCCGTCGCCGAGCACCTTCGCCACGCCGCCGCTCACCACCACCGCCGTGCCCTCGTCGATGCCGATGCCGAGCGCCTTCGGGTGCTTGGCGATCACGCCGGCCAGCCGCTTCTCGCGCTTGCGTTGGGTGAAGTGCTGGTCGACCACCGTGCCCGGCAGCAGGCCGAAGCCGTCCGCCGTTGTCGCCTCGTCGGTGCCGCCGGTAATCATCACGTCGGACATGACCGCCGCCCCCGCCGACGTGCCGCCGACCACTGCCCCGTCGGCGTACCGCTTCTTGATCGCGTCGAGCACTTTCGTGCCGCTGTAAGCCTTCGTCAGCTTCGCCTGATCCCCGCCGCTGAACCAGATGCCGGTGGCGTCGGTCAGCGGCTTCACGAAGTCGTCGCTGTTCGCGGTCTTCGTGTCGCGGGTGTGCAACAGCGTCACGTCCGCCCCCTTCGCGTTCTTCCACTGTTGCAGGTAGCCGGCGTGCTCCTTCTCGTCGTCGGCGGACATGCTGGCGGTGGGGAAGACGACGATCTTGGCTTTGGCCGCCCCGCCCGCTTTCGTGATGAACTCGTCCCGCACGGCGGCCGGCATCTTCCCCCCGCCGACGATGACGAGCGTGCCCTTCGGTGGGTCGGCGGCGAGCAGAGAGAATGTGCAGAGCAACAGGGCGAACACAGGGCGCATGGGGTCAACTCCAAGACGGTTGCGGATAAAGTACACCCACCCGACGTGGAGCCCACCCATGCCCCGATTCGCCATCTTCGCCCTGCTCCTGTTCGCTTCTCCCCTGCTCGCGGCTTCGCCGCACGACGCCACCTCCAAGGGCGGGATGGTGGTCAGCGTCTCCCCCGCGGCCACCGATGTGGGCGTGGCGATCTTGAAGAGTGGCGGGAACGCGGTGGACGCGGCGGTGGCGGTCGGGTTCGCGGAGGCGGTGACGTGGCCGGAGGCGGGGAACATCGGCGGGGGCGGGTTCATGGTGGTCTACCCCGGCGGGAAGGCGAAGCCGGTGGTGTTCGACTACCGCGAGACCGCCCCCGCCGCGGCCACTCCCGAACTGTTCGCCAAGGGGGTGAACTACCAGTCGGCGGTGACTGCCGGCGTGCCGGGCACCGTGCGGGGGATGGAACTGGCCCACAAGAAGTTCGGCAAACTGAAGTGGGCCGAGGTGGTCGCCCCGGCACACAAGCTGGCCAACGAAGGGTTCCCGGTGACGGACGGGCTGGCGAAACGACTGAACGGCGTGCTGGCCGACAAGAAGACGACGAACGCCGAGTTCAAGCGCGTCTATGGGAAGGAAGGCGAGTGGAAGGCGGGCGACGTGCTGAAACAGCCCGACCTCGCCAAGACGCTCAAGCTGATCGCCGACAAGGGGGCCGACGGCTTCTACACCGGGTCGGTGGCGGAGTTGATCGAGAAGGAGATGATGGCGAGCGACGGGCTGATCTCGGCCGACGACCTGAAGGGGTACAAGGCGGTGCAGCGGGAGCCGATCGTCGGCACCTACCGCGGGTACGACGTGATCGCCCCGCCCCCACCCAGCTCCGGCGGCATCACGCTGTTGATGGCGTTGAACATGCTGGAAACGCACGACGTGAAGAAACGCCCCTGGGGGTCGGTCGAGACGACGCATCTGGTGAGCGAGGCGATGCGGCGGGGCTTCGCGGAGCGGGCGAAGTTTCTGGGCGACCCGGACTTCGTGAAGATCCCGTCGCACCTGACCGACAAAGCCCACGCCAAGAAGCTGTTCGTCGACTTCGACCCGGCGAAGGCCACCAGGAGCGAAGCACTCGCCGGAGACATCAAGATTGCCGACGGCGGGCCGGACACCACCCACTATTCCGTGGTGGACAAGGAGGGTATGGCGGTGAGCACCACGTACACCCTGGAGAACGCCTTCGGCTGCCGGGTGGTGGTGAGGGGGGCCGGGTTCATCCTGAACAACGAGATGACCGACTTCAACCACAAGCCGGGTGTGACGACGAAGACCGGGCTGATCGGCACCGACGCGAACGTCATCGCCCCCGGCAAGCGGATGCTCAGCAGCATGTGCCCGACGATCCTGGCGAAGGACGGCAAGGCGGTGCTGGTGACCGGCAGCCCCGGCGGGCGGACGATCATCAACACGGTGCTGGGCATCGTGGTGAACATCGCCGATTATGGGGCCGACGTGCGCACCGCCGTGGACGCCCCGCGGCTGCACCACCAGTGGTTCCCGGATCGCGTCATGCTGGAAGAACGGACGGGGTACGAGGAGTTGGAGAAGGCGCTGAAGGCGAAGGGCCACACCGTGACGAAGGTGAAGGGGCAGGGCGACGGGCATTCAATTTGGATCGACCCGAAGACGGGGGTTCGCACCGGGGCCGCCGACAAGCGACTGGATGGGAGTGCGAAGGGTGAATAGGGTGGCCGGCTCTCGCCGAGAGCCGGTGTCGGCCCCGCCCTCGGCGAGGGCGGACCACCCTAACCGATCTCGCTCATCCGCACCTGCCCGCCGACCACCGTGGCCACCGCCTTCGAGCGGACCGGCCAGTCGTGGTACGGGCAGTTGCGGCTCTTGCTCTTGAACTGGGTCACGTCGATCGTCCACCGCACGTCGGGATCAATCACCGTCACGTCGGCGACCGCACCGGGCACCAGCGTGCCGCGGTCGATGCCCAGCACCTTCGCCGGGTTGATGGTCATCTTCTCGATCATCTGGTTCCAGCTCAAGTGCCCCGGCTCCACCAGATACGTCACGCTCAGGGGCAAGAACACCTCGACGCCCACGATGCCGTTCGGGCAGAGGTCGAACTCGCGGGCCTTCTTCTCGGCCGCGTGCGGGGCGTGGTCGGTGGCCAGCACGCTCAGCGTGCCGTCCTTCAACCCCTCGATGATGGCGTCCACGTCGGCCTGCGTCCGCAGCGGCGGGGCCATCTTGTAGTTGCTGTCGAAGTCGAGCAGTTTGTCGTCGGTCAGGATGAAGTGGTGCGGGCACGCCTCCCCGCTGATCCAGAAGCTCGGCTTGCCCTCCTTCACCAACTGCTCGGCCCGCTGCCGCCCCTTGCGAATGAGATGCACCCCGCCGGCCGTGCTCACGTGCAGGATGTGAACCTTCCCGCTGGTCAGTTCGGCCAGCACGATGTCGCGGAAGATCATGATGTCTTCGGCCACGCCGGGCATCCCCCGCACGCCCAGCCGCACGCTCACTTCGCCCTCGTTCATCACCCCGCCTTCGGTCAGCTCCAGAATCTCGGCGTGAACCAGCACCGCCTTGCCGAAGCGGTCCTCGAACGGATCGACCGGCCGGGCGAACGTCTCCTTCCGCTTGAACATCTTGGTGTATTCGAGCGCCCGCCGCATGATCTCGGCGCTCGTCACCGGGCCACCGTCGTCGGTGAACGCCACCGCCCCGCCGTCCACCAGCTTGCCGATCTCGGCCAACTCTTTCCCCGCCCGCCCCTTCGTGACGGCACCGATGGGCAGTACGAAGCACTGCTCCGCCCGCTTCGCTTGCAGGATGACGAACTCGGCCGCGTCGCGGGTGTCGAGCGCCGGCTCGGTGTTCGGCATGCACGCGACTGTTGTGACGCCGCCGGCGATGGCAGCGGTCGCCCCCGTTTCAATCGTTTCGTCCTCTTCCCGGCCCGGCTCCCGCAGGTGGACGTGCTTGTCGATCAGGCCGGGGCAGACGATCTTGCCGGTGCAGTCGAGTACGCGGTCCGCGGACGAGTACGAGCCGACGCCGACGACGTGCCCGTCGGCCACCAGCAGGTCGGTCACGCGGTCGAGATCTTGAACCGGGTCGATCACCCGGCCGTTGCGGAAGAGGAGTGTGCTCATGGTGGCGATAGTGTATGGCCGGAGGCGTGGTAGAATGGCGGCGTGCGTTCTCGACCGGAGGAGCAGTCATGACCCCGCGGGAGTTTCACGACGCCGTCACCCCGTTGCTCGGCACGGGGGCGTTCGAGCCGTTCGTCCTCGTCGGGGCGAGTGGGGAAGTGACTCACATCGACCACCCCGACGAGTTGAAGATGGCCGGACACGGACGGTCTCGGTTGAGGCGGCGGCAGGAGGGCGGTCAGGGGGTGATGATCGACGCGAAGGACGTGGCTGCGGTCAAGCGACTCGACCAGTACGAGGGCGGCGAGGGCCAGCGGTTCACCCGCTTCCGCGACACCATCCGGTCGCTCCTCCGTGCCGAGCCGTACGCCCCGTTCGAGATCGAGTTGCGGTCGGCGGCCAAGTTGCGGGTCGATTCCCCGAACCGGCTGGCCATGTCCGGGCGGTTCGCCGTGCTCATCGACGTGCCCCGGCCGTTCGTCGTCTTCTGTGACGCCGACGTGGTGAAAATCACCCCGGAGGTGCCGGCGAATGCAGGCTGACAACTTCGCCCACGCCCTCCGCGCGTACTCGACGGCCACACCGTTCCGGCGGTGCACCGTCGAGTTGGTGAATGGCGTGCGGCTGATCGGCCAGCACCCGGAGTGCTTCCGCATCGAGGACGGCGGGCTGGTGGTGTACGTCGAACCGAACGGGGACATCCAGGCGTTCGACGCCTCCGCCGTGGCCCGGTTCGTGTCCGCCGTGTTGTCGCCCGATGACGACTGACCTGCTTTGGAGTATGCCTCATGCCCCTGGAACTCGAAATCGACGTGCCCGAGAGCCGGCAGGTGACGCTGCCCGACAGCGTGCCCGTCGGCAAGATGAAGCTGACTGTGCAGACGCAACCGGACCCGCTCGCCCCACTGCCACACACTAGCGACAAGTTCGAGCGGGAACGGGCCGCCTTCTTCCGCCTGCTGCCGGAGTTGCTGAAGACGCACCGCGGCAAAGTGGTGGCCATCCACGACGAACAGGTGCTAGTGGCGGGCGAGGAGACGGTCCCGGTGGCAATGGAGGCCTACTCTCAGGTCGGATACGTCCCCCTGTTTGTCATGCGGGTGCTTGAAGAACAGCCGGTCTACCGACTGAGAGGTCCGCGGGAGATTCGTCGGGAGGGGTCATGATCACCCTCCCGTACTCCAAATCCTTCCGCCCGCCGGCCCCAGTGGTGTCCGTCGCCGTCGGAATCCCCAATCAGACACACCCGCGAGTGCTGATCGATGCGCAGATCGACACCGGGGCTGATCGCACCGTGATCCCGACATCGATTGCGGCCCGATTAGGATTGACTCCGGGTAGCCAACTTCAGTTCGTGGTGGTCGGTGGCACCATCACCTTGCCGGTGTACTTCGTGTCCATCAGTATTCCGGGTGTCATGGACTTCACGATTGATGCCGCTGGTGACGACGACGAGCCGCACATCCTGCTCGGCCGCGACGTGCTGAACGCGCTGCACACCCACCTGGACGGGCCGGGGCGTATCCTGACCCTCTCCGCACAACCGCTCGCCGGGCCGTTGCCGTCCACCCCATGATCCCGCGGAGGACTCCCCGTGACGCTCGAACTGGAAATCGATGTGCCCGAAAGCCGTCAGGTGACGCTCACCCTGCCGCCCGAGGTGCCCGTCGGCAAGGCGACGGTGTCGGTCGGACCTCCGCCGACACCCACGCCGTTCGTCCCCATTTTCCCGCTCGCCCGAGAGGTGGAAGCGTTCGACCGGATGTTGCCCGAATTGCTGAAAACCCACCACGGGCAATACGTCGCCGTGTACCAAGGGGGCGTGGTCGGTGTCGGTGCGGAGAAACTGGCGGTGGCCCGCGAAGCGTACGAGAAGTTCGGGCCGGTGGACGTGTTGGTTCGCCTCGTCGTCGAACGTCAGCCAGTCCTGCGGGTGAGCGGCCCGCGCCTCGTTCACAACACGGGTGAGTGATGGCGAAGTTCCGCTACAGCTATTCGCCGGGAAATCCGCCCGCCCCTGCGGTCATCCTCAACCTGGCTAACCCGCTCTCCGGGGTCGAGGTGCGAGACGTTCCCGCAATGCTCGACACGGGAGCCGACATCACCGTCATCCCCACGCGGTTCATTCAAGCCCTCCAAGTGCCACAGCTCGACCTCATTCCCGTTCAGGGCTACGACGAACAGCCGGTGCCGGTGGCCACCTTCTCGGTCCGTCTGCAGGTGCGTGACTTCCCACCGATTGACGTCGAAGTGGTCGGCGCGGATGTTAAGAACGCGATCCTCGGCCGCGACGTGTTCAACCGCTACTTTGTCATCCTCAACGGCCCTCGCCTGTCCCTCGAACTCTGGGACACCCAGCCCACCGTGACACCGCCCCCATGACCACCGCCACCGCCGCCACCGTCTCGTTCAGCCACTCGCAAGACGTGCCGCGGTTTGATGCCGCCGGCGTGCCCGCGCTCATCGACCGCATGAAGCGGATCGTCGGGGCGGGCAACGTCCTCACCCAGAAAGCCGACCTCGCCGTGTACGAGTGCGACGGCTTCACCATCGACAAGACCACCCCCGACGTGGTCGTCTTCCCCGAGTCCACCGAACAGGTGGCTGCCATCGTGACGGCGTGCGTCGAGCTGGACGTGCCGTTCGTGGCACGCGGGGCAGGCACGAGCTTGGCCGGCGGGTGCCTGGCGGTCGGCGGCGGGGTGATGATCGCCACGTCGCGGATGAAGAAGATTCTGGAGGTGAACGTCCGCGACCGCTACGCCGTCGTCGAAGCCGGCGTGGTGAACGTGTGGCTGACGAACACCCTGAAGCCGCACGGCTACCACTACGCCCCGGACCCGAGCAGCCAGGGCGCGTGTACCATCGGCGGGAACGTGGCCACGAACAGCGGCGGGCCGCACACGCTCAAGTACGGCGTGACGGTGAACCACATCCTCGGCGTCGAGATGGTGCTGCCCGACGGCCGGGTGGTGGTCGTCGGCGGGCCGTGCGAGGACGGGCCGGGCTACGACCTGACCGGCACCATCGTGGGCAGCGAAGGCACGTTCGGACTGGTGACGAAGGCGTGGGTACGGCTCACCCGCAACCCCGAAGCGTACCGCACCCTGCTCGGCGTGTTCGCCAGCGTGGACGACTGCACCAACTGCATCTCGGACATCATCGCCGCCGGCATCGTGCCCGCCGCTTTAGAGATGCTCGACCAGACCATCCTGCAAGCGGTGGAGGCGGCGTTCAAGTTCGGCTTCCCGCTCGACGCCGGGGCGGTGCTGATTATGGAAGTGGACGGCCCGGCCGCGGGCATTCAGGACGAGGCCGACCGCATCGAGGCCATCGCCCTGAAGTGCAACGCCCGCGAGGTGCGCAAAGCCAACACCGAACCCGAACGGCTCGCCCTGTGGAAGGCCCGCAAGCAGGCGTTCGGCACAATCGGCCGGCTGGGATACCCGAGCTACTGCACGCAAGACGGGGTGGTGCCGCGCACCAAGCTGCCGGAGATCATGCGGGTGATTCGGAAGGCGACCGAGGATCACGGCATCGCCATTTGCAACGTGTTCCACGCCGGCGACGGGAACATCCACCCGGTGCTCATGTTCGACGAGCGCGACCCGGACCAGGTGCGGCGGGTGCTGCTCGCCAGCACCGACATCCTGTCGGCGTGCGTGCGGCTGGGCGGCAGCGTGACCGGCGAGCACGGCATCGGGGTCGAGAAGCTCGACTTCATGCCGATGCTCTTCTCGCCCGACGACCTGCACTTCATGGTGCGACTGCGAACCGCGTTCAACCCGACCAACCGCTGCTCGCCGAACAAGATGCTCCCCACCGCCGGCGGGTGCGCCGAACCGCAGCCGAGCAGCATCCAGCCGAGCAAGGCGGGCCGCCGGGCGGCGGTGTAGAAAGTCGCCGCACGCTCCGCGGGCGGTTGCCAGTTGCTACGGGGGAGAGGCCGCTGGCACCGTTCGCGGAGCGAACGGCGACACTGGTGCCGCCCGGCCGGCGGCACCCACCAGAATCACCGGCGGTACTTGTTCACCCGCTCCTTGTCGGCGAAGCCGAGGCGTTCGAGGGCGGCGTCGATCATCTTGCCGCTCGGCTTGTTGCGGGCTTCCATCTCCGCCCCCTTCTTGAAGGCGTCGTCCGCGCCGGTGGTGCCGGTCTGCGTGCGGGCCAACCCCAGGTAGTACCAGTACCGCGCGTCGGCCGGCTGGCTGACGGTGGCGGCGGCGAACAGCGCCTCGGCGTCGGTGAACGCCCGACGGCGGTAGGCGTCCACCCCGTCGGCGTAGCTGCGACCGGCCTTCTCGCTCGCGGCCATCTCGGCCGGCACCACCGTCAACGCCCCGGACCGCGCCTCGGCGATCTTGGCCGCGAAGTCGGCTTCCATCGCCTTCTGCTTGGCGGCCGTGTCGGCCTGCATCGCTTGCACCTTCGTGTCGAGCGCCTTCTCGGCGGCGGTCGCTTTCGCGGTGGCGTCGTCCAGTTTGGCCTTCATGGCGGCCTCGGCGTCGGCTTTGGCCGTGGTCTTCGCGGCGGTCAGGTCGTCTTGCGCCTTCTTGGCGGCGGTGGTGGCGTCGGCCAGTTGCTTCTTCAGGTCTTTGGTCGCCTCCTCCGCGGCCGTCTTCACCTTGTCGTCGGCCGCTTTCATCACGTCGGCCACCAGTTTGTCGGCGTCGGTCTTGGCTTTGGTGGCCGCGACCAGGGCGGTCTTGGCGTCGGCGTCGGCCTTCGTCATCGCGGCCTTCGCGTCGTCCCGCTCCTTCTGGGTGGCGATCAGCGCTTCGGCCGCCTTCTTGGCGTCCCCGCTGGTGGCCACGGCGGCCAGCTTCTTGATCGCGTCGGGCAGTTTGGAAGCGTCGTCCTTGTCGTCGAGCAGTTTCGCCGCCTTCAGTTCCTTGACCACCCCGGCGACGGCGTCGTCGGCCGCTTTCAGCTTCTTCTCGGCGTCGGTCAGTTTGGTGCCGGCGTCGGCGTACAACTTCGCCTTCTCGTCGGCGTCTTTCTTGGCGTCGTTCAGCGCGGTCTTGGCCTCGTCCCGCTCCTTCGTGGCGTCGGTGGCCAACTTCTTGGCCCCGTCCAGGTCTTTCATCGCGTCGGTGGCCACCTTCTTCGCCGCGTCCAAATCCTTCTTCAGCGGGTCGATGCTCGCCTGCGCCGCGGTCAGTTCCTTCTTGGTGTCGGTCGCCTCCTGCTTCGCGTCGGTCGCCAGCTTCTTCGCGGCGGTCAGGTCGGTGTCGAGTTGCTCCGCCTTCGTGTTCGCCTCGTCGAGCGCGGCCTGCCGCCGGGTGACACCGTCCTTCGCCTGCTTCAGGTCGAGGGCGGCGTTCGCCACCTTCTCGTTGGCCGCTTCCAGTTCGGCGGTCAACTTCTCCACCTTGGCGACCGCTTGCGAGTCGCCGCCCGATACGTTCGCCACCGCCACTTTTTTCTCGTTCGGGATCAGCCCGGTCAGGTACACGATGGCGAACCCGCCGACGCCCAGCGCCAGGCCGGTGGCCAACCCCGCCAGCACGCCGCCGATGCCGCCCCGCTTCTTGCCCTTCGGCTCCGCCTTGTCGTCGTCCTCGTCGTCCGCCACCGCTGCCGCCCGAGACGGTCGCGCGGGCGGCTTGGCCGACGGCCGCTCCTTGTCCTTCCCCTTGGCGGTCGGGGTACGCTTGTCGCGGGGCGGCGCGGCCCCCACCCCGCCGAGCGCGCCGGCCGCCACCGCCGCGGCGATGGCGGGCGCGCGGTCGTCGGTCGCGTCGGCCGGCTCCACCTCGACCACCTCGGCATCGGGCGAATCGTCGGCCCACTCCACCTCACTGCCGAACAGGTCCGCGGCCACCGCGTCCGGGTCGGCGTTCAAATCCACGTCCGGCAGCCGCCCGCTCATCGACGAGGCGTGGCTGTGGTCGCCCGGCACGGGGATGTTGAAGTCGACGTTGTCCGCGTCGGTCACGATCTCCGTCTTGGGCAGGCTGTTGTCGAAGATGCTCGACCCGCCGGCGTCCGGGTCCGACAGGCGGTCGTCGAACTCGAGGGCGTCGCCCTTCCCGCCGATCAGCTCCGACTCCGGCCCGCCCAGGTCCAACTCGGCCATCGACGCCGACGAGCCTGCCGGGTTGCGGCTGGTGTCGAACACCCGCCGCACCTCGCTGTCACTCACCCGCCCGGTGTTCTCGTCGTTCGGGTCGGCGTCGGCCTCCACCCACACGCTGTCGCTCGGCGGGTTGTCGCCCCGCAGGTCGGAGAACAGGTCGGCCGCGTCCTCGTACTTGAGGGTGGACGGCGGCTGCGGCAGGTCGGTCGGCAGGGCCGACGCCCACACGTCGCCGGAGGTCGGCTCGCCCTTGCGGGCGGCGGACGCGGAGGCGTCCAGCCAGCCGGACCCGACGCCGGTGTGGGGCAGCGGCCCGCCGGTGAAGATGGACGAGTCGGCGGCCGACGGCGGGGCCGGCTGGCGGGTGTCGGCCAGCGCGTCGTCGAGGATGCCAGATTCGGCCGCCAGGTTGACGGCGGGGATCTCGCCCAAAGACTCGTCCAGGATGCCGGACGCGGAGTCGTCGAGGATGCCGGACGCGGAGTCGTCCACATCCAGCAAGATGGCGCTCAGCGGCACGTCGTCGTCCGCCGGCTCGCTCAGCATCACCCCGCTCAGCGCGGCGTCCAGGTCGTCCACCGACCCGGAGTGGGCCGGCGTGCCGAACAGCGCGTCCTCGTCGTCCAGGTCGAGCGGTTCGGCCGGCTCGGGCGGGCGCGGGTCGTCGGTCGGCGGGGCGGGCTTGGCGGTCGGTTTGGGCATCCCGCGGCGGAAGATGTTGGAACCGTCGTTCGGCGGGAACGGGCCGGTCGGCGGGTGGACGGCCATGCGGGAAGACTCCGGGGGCGCAAGCGTGAAAGACGGGGGAGGCTCGGCGAACGGTGCCGACCGACCGGATTGTGCGCTCACAAGCCTAATCCGGGCCGGCCGTCGGTTCGACTGCCTACGCGGTATTTTGGACGGAAAATCCGGCGGTGTGTACCGAAAATTCGTGTTTCGCGGGTGACGGGCGTCCCGTTCGTTGCGCAGCGGGTGCGAACAGATTCAGCGAACGGCGAGCGTGCCACCGCTCTTGCCGGGTGCAAAAGCGAAAGATTCGTGGCCGGCGGGTGAATCCGGGCGACTTTTCCTGACTCGGCACCCCGGTTGCTCGGACTTTGTACAATCCTCTCGAACCGCGCTCGGTCGCCCCGAGGTTGATCCCACACATGGCTCCTGCTGTCAGTTGGCCGGCCCCCGCCGCCATGTCCGCCACAGACACGCCCGTCCCGTCGGTGCCCTTCCCGTCCGACGACGTGATCGAGCTGCCCCTGCTCCTCCCCGAGTGGCAGGTGTTCGCGCTCGAAGACGCCGCCCGCATGCGCGGCATGACCGTCGGCCAACTGGTCCGCCGACTGTTCGCCGACCTGTTCCCCCGCCGGGTATGACGTTGTCCGGAAGTGGTGCCGGGGTTCGTTTCACCACTTCCCGCCCTCCCCCCTTCAGCGGCACGTCGAACGCAAGTGTTGAACTGATCGGCGGTTACGAACTTGGTTTCGCCGACACGCGGTTGATTTCACGTCGCACTTGAGACAAGGCGAATGTCGAATGATTGGGCGAGCCGACGGTGTTCCTGGTGAACCGCGGGTGTCAACCCGTGGGTTTTTCACCCAGGCGGCTGACGCCGCCGGTTCACCAATCCGCTGAGTGGCTGGCTGGTTCGCGTCAGTCCAGCGTGTAAATCGTGCCCGGGTCGCGCTCGTGGCGGATCTCGTCCACATACTCCGGCGTGCCCTTCGGCCCCCGCCAGCCCTTCCGCCCCTCGCCGGCGTAGAGCGAGTTCGCCGCGTTGAACACGATGCCGTTGGTGTCGCTCACGTTCTGGTAGGCGTGGACCACCCCCGGCGGCACGATCAGCGCGAACGCCGCCCCGTCGCCCACGTCCTTCACCTCTTTGTTGCCGAACGTGGGCGAGCCGGGCCGCGCGTCCCACAAGTACACGCGGAACACCCCCGGCCCGATGAAGCAGAAGTAGTCGGCCTGCTCGACGTGCTCGTGCGGCCCGCGGCTCACACCTGGGGTGGTCATCGACACGTAGGCCATGACCGGCCGGTACTCGGCCGGCACGTCGTCGTCGCGGAACAGTTCGGCCAGCCACCCGCGGGCGTCGGCGAAGAAGGCGATCGGCTTCCAGATGACGCCGTCGATGGGACCGGGCGTGAACGGCATGTTTGTAACCTCGTGGCGGTGGCGGTAGGCAGGCCGGCCGCGTCTCGTTACACTGTGCGTGTTGGTCCTCGCCCGGCAAGCCCAGTTCGCACCGAGGTGCCGTCATGTTGGGACTCTTCGCCGCCCTGCTGATGTTCGCCGCCGCCGCGGCCGTCGCCGACGAGCCGCCGAAAAAGCCGGTCGAGCCGCCCAAGCCGGGCGAGCCGGTGAAGGCCGCCCCGACCGCCGCCGTCACCCTGAAATCCCTGACCGTCAAGGACGGCATGGTGGTGAGTACCCAGCCGGTGACGCTGACGGAGTTCGTGGTCGTGCAGGAGGTTCGGGTGGTGAACGGGCAGAACGTGACCGTCACCCGGCAAGTACCCGTCACCAAGACGGTGATGCAGGAGACGAAGAGCAAACTGAAAGACATGAAGGCGACGGGCACCGACGGCAAAGACATCCCCGGCGACGAGCTGGAAAAGAAGCTGAAGGACGGCGGCACGGTGGTCATGCACACGGGCAAACTGGGCGACGAGTTCCGCAAGCTGTTCAAGGACGGCACGGTGTTCATGGAGCAGACCCCGCCGGAACTGAAACCGACCCCGCCTGGCACCGGCGGTCCGGCACTCCCCCCGGCCAAGCCGAAGTAACCCCGCCGAGGACTCCCCCATGCGTTCCGTGATTGCCGCCATCGCCGCGGTGGTGTTCGCATTCCCGGCCCCCGCCGCCGACGACCCGCCGAAGGGCGGGGGCACGGTGCAGATGCTGATCGCCAAAGTGGAGGGTGACAAGCTGGTCACGTCCACCTCCACGCAGGTGCAGCGGGCCGTGACCGTGACCGACAAGGACGGGTCGAAGGCGATCACCGTGACGGAGACGAACACGACCAGCACGGCCCGCGAGCTGAAGAACCTGCGGGTGACCGACATCGAGGACAAAGAGGTGCCGGCGGCCGACTTCAAAGACCGCCTGAAGGACGGCGGGCTGGTGGTGTTCCTGACCGCCCCGCTCGACCCCACCTGGAAGGCGAAGATGAAGAAGGGCGTGCTGTTCGTCGAGTACGCCATGCCGAAGGAAGAAAAGAAGTAGGTGCCGCCTGCCGGGCGGCACTCG